>DUSU01000102.1 GCA_012842425.1 Candidatus Fermentithermobacillaceae bacterium
CCCTCCGGTACCGATGCTTGCCACGAACGCGTCGAGCCTGCCTTCGGTCTGCTCAAGGATCTCTCTGGCAGTACAGTACTCATGGGCGCAACAGTTCTCGGGGTTCTCGAACTGGCGGGCCCTATAGGCACCCGGTGTGGATGCGGCGAAATCCTTTGAAGCCTGGACGCAGATCTCCAAAGTTTCCTTGATGTCCTTACCGAGGGGCGTAAGGCGCACTTCGGCGCCGTAAGCCTCCAGCACCTTGCGTCTTTCGACGCTCATCGACTCGGGCATGAAAACAACCACGCGGTATCCCTTCACTGCCCCGATCATGGCCAGCGCGATCCCCTGATTACCGCTGCTGGCCTCAACAATGGTTCCTCCCGGCTTGAGTTCTCCAGAAGCCTCGGCCTCTTCGATCATGCGGCGCGCCGGCCTTGCCTTTATGCTTCCGCCGGGGTTAAGCGATTCAACCTTTACTACGATTTCCGCGGAATCTGCATCAGGCAGTCTGTTCAAACGTACCATGGGAGTATTGCCAATAACCTCTATTAGTGAGTTGTAGATCGCCACCCGGTACACCTCCCAGACTCCTGTTTTCGACATGCGCCTGGTGTTTCCTCCGCCACAAAATGGCCAGCGCAGATAGTAGAGGATGCGGGACCGGCGATGTCGAAGTGGTGTACAATGTGAAGTTGGTGTTGCAGGTATACATAGGCTTGGGAGATGGTCCGGATGAAGAACCCCACAGACTCGAACGTCCTGGAAACGCTACTGAAAGAACAGGCAGCCTGGGCAACCGTGTGTACTGAACCTGCCATGGTCGCGCTGTCAGCAGCCAAAGCCGCCCACACATTGGGCGAGCCCCCGGTTTCCATCGAGGTCTACCTGAGCGGAGGGGTTCTCAAGAACGCCCTATCGGCCGGTCTCCCGCACACGGCGAAAAAGGGTCCTGAGCTTGCGGCAGCCTTGGGGGCCCTGTCCGCAAAGCCCGAACTAGGCCTCACTATCCTCGGGAACGTCACGGAATCCGATCTTGACGAGGCCCTGGATATGGCGGCATCAGGTAAAGTGAAAGTACACTGGGAGCGTGAACGCGAAGGCGTCTATGGAAAGTGCGTGGCAAGAGGCGCCAACCATATCGCCGAAGCGGTCATTGAGCGCTCACACACGAACATCACGATGGTCGCCCTCGACGGCCGTCCTGCAGAAGCATGCGCCACAGAGGCCAAACGCAGCGACCTGAGCGCTCTTAGGGAGTGGGACTTCCCCCGCCTGGTAGAGGCTGCCCTGATGATAGACGCCTCTCGGTTGGAATGGCTTCTCGAGGGCGCAAGGTCATGCGTTAGACTCTCTGAAAAGGCGCCCGGTCTAGTGGCTGAAGACATGATCGACTTCACGTGGGTATGCTCGTCGGACTCCTGCGGAACTCCCATAGTGGATGTCGCCAACCGCGTCTCCAGAGCTATCTTCGCGAGGATGAGCGGCGTTCCTTGGCCCGTGGTCACATCCGGCGGAAGCGGCAATCAAGGGATCATGGTCAGCGTCCCCGTAATGTCGGTGGCAAGGCAGCTGGGCTTGGACGAAGGGATGACGATCAAAGCACTCACCATAGCCCACGCGGCGAACCTGTTCGTGAAGGCTTACATGGGAGAAGTTTCGTGCTCATGCGGAGGCGTCGGCGCTGCTGCCGGTATCGCGGCGGCCACGTGCTGGGCTCGGGGCGGCACTACAGAGCAGATGGAAGAAGCGATCTCGCAGGTACTCGCGTCGCTTTTCGGGATGATATGCGATGGAGCGAAGGCAACCTGCGCGCTAAAAGGTACCACTTCGGTCTTGACTGGGATGTTAACCGGGTTGGGCGCGTCCAAGCGCAAAGCATCAATGCGCAATCAAGGAGTGCTCGGCAGCACCTTGACCGAAACACTGCGACGAATAGAGGCCCTCAACGAGGGGGTCATAAACAGGGCCGACGAACTTATGCTGAACCTCATGAAACCCGAAGCGGCGGCCCCACCACAGTGAAGGTTACTCGTACCTTAGGCAATATATAGCGTCCAGGTTCGCGGCTTTCGAAGCCGGGTAGAGCCCGAAGAACATACCGACTCCCACTGAAAACCCCACCGCCATGAGTACCGCAGACGGCGACGTTGACGCTGCCCAGCCGCCCAGCCGGGCCAGTATCCCTGTTCCCAAGGAGCCCAGGGCCACGCCAATGGACCCGCCGATGCCGCTAAGGATAGAGGCCTCTATGAGGAACTGGAGCATGATGTCTCTCTTCTTGGCGCCGACCGCTTTTCGGAGCCCGATCTCCCGCGTCCGCTCGGTCACCGAAACGAGCATGATGTTCATTATGCCTATACCGCCAACCAGTAGCGAGATGCCTGCTATGGACGCCAGAAGGACAGTGAACGTGCGGGTCACGGTGGAGACGATGTCCAGGAGCTGCTTCTGGCTGCTCACGCTAACCGTGTCCGATCTACGGAATTTGGAGTTAAACGCCCTTTCAATGAGCGATACCGCCTGGTCGGTGTCGTCTATGTCCTCAACTTGCGCATACAGCATGCTCACGTATCGGGTCCCCGCCATCCTCTGAAGGGTGCTGATCGGCACCAAAACGATGTTGTCGGCGTCGGTACCCATGGACTCGCCCTTCTCGGCCATGACTCCCACCACCGTGAAGGGCTGCCCGCTCACTGTCAGGGTCTCGCCGATGGGGTCGCGGCCCTCAAACACCTCTTCAACGACCGTCCTGCCGACAACAGCCACCCTGCGCCGCCCCGTCACATCCGCAGGCAGCAGGAACCGTCCGTACTCGATCGCATGGGCCCTCATCTCTGGGAATTCCTCCGTGACGCCGAGGAGCTGGACGCTCCTGGAGTTGGCCTTATAGGTGACCTCTGAAGACACTTGGATTACGGGCATGGCCCTCACGAGACTTTTCACCCGTTCGAGGATGAACTCCGCGTCTTCAGCCTCCAGGCGGAAACCCGAGCGGCCGGTAACCAGTATGAGGTTGCTGCCCAGAGAATCGATTTCATCTGAGATGGTTTTCTGAGCGCTCTGGCCCGCCGAGACCAAGGCGATGACCGCAGCGATGCCGATGATTATGCCCAGCATGGTGAGGATCGTGCGCATCCTGTTGGCCGACAAAGCCCTCATCGCTATTTGCAGGCTCTCACCCAGTACCAACCTCGTCCACCTCCCCAGGCCAACCTACCTCGGACGTACTTGCTCGGCCCCTCTTGGGGCGAACACCCTAAGCCCGCGAAGATCGAAATACTCCGATAGACCGCTTACTACGATTTCGTCGCCCTCATTAAGTCCCGTGGCGATCTCGGCGTAGAGGTCGTTCTGAACTCCTATTTTCACGCGAGTCCTGACGGTGCGCCCATCTTCGATCTTCGTCACGTACGCTTGGTCTTGCTCCCAGGTCACGGCCTCAACCGGCACCGACAGAACGCCTTTCTTGGACGAGACGGCAATGGTGGCCTTGGCCGACATGCCGAGCCTAACTTCTTCCGCCTCTAGCTCGATGGTGACGTCGAAGTTCGTTACGCCTTGCTGGACTTTTCCTTCGTGGGCGATCTTGGACACAACGCCCTCGAACACCTTATGCGGGACAGCGTCGACTTCCACTTTGGCGGTCTGTCCCACCGCCAGGTTGGCGACGTCCAGCTCATCCACAGGGATGACCACCGTGAGCGGAGACACCACGACCACTTCGGCGACCGTCTCATTGGCCGTAACCTCATCCCCGGGCTCTACGGAGAGGCTGACTACCTTGCCGTCAACGGGGCTTTTCACCGTCAGTTTGGCGGCCGCGTTATCCTTATCTTTCGCGTTCACCCGGGCTTGTTCCACCCTGAGGCGCTGTTCCTCCATCTGGCTATCACAGCTTTCGAGCGTTTGCTTGGCGCTCTCGTAGGCGTTCACGGCCTGGTCATAGGCAATCGTGACCGAACTCTGCTCGAGGGTCATGATGAGATCTCCCGCCTCGACCATGGAGCCCTCTTTGACGTGGATCTCCTTCACCGTTCCCGCGACTTCCGCTACGATATCGCGCCTGTCCTTCGGGACGACCGTCCCGCTCATGGAGACCTTAGCCCCGTTACGCAAAATGCAGTCCACCTGGACGCTCATTCCGGACCTTATCTCGGTCCCCGGGTCGTCGATGGACACCTTAACCGGAAACTCAATGCCCTTGGATCCCGAGATCCCTTCACTTCCGATTCGCTCAATCTTGCCGTAGACCGGCTTCATATCTCCACCGGGCTGGATGGTGACGCTGTGCCCAATGGTAAGCTTCTTAAGGTCAGCCTGCCTCACCCTCGCGTCGACGCTATAGGAGCTTGTATCGGCAACTGTGGCAAGCACCTGACCTGCCTTTACGCTGTCGCCCTCGTCAACGTGGATCTCCCACAAGTCGCCGGCTATAGGAGAACTGACGGTGAGCGCCTCCAGTTTCTCCCGCGCCGATTGGAGGTCCAGCTCTGCTTGCCTGAGAGCCAGTTCTGCTTTTGCTCGAGTACCTGCAGGGCCGGCCATGTTTTCAAGAGCTTGTTCGGCCAGGGCGAGGTCCAATCGCGCCTGTTCGACCTGGAAACTGAGCGTGTCGTTCTCCAGTACGAGAAGCGGGCTCCCCGCCTTAACCAGGTCTCCCTCTTTGACCAGGACCTGGGTGACCGTCCCCGCCACACCGGGCCGGACTGTCCTCTTGTCTTTGGTCTGGATAGTGCCTTTGCCGGTCACAACAACGTCCAGGTCCCTACGTTCAACAAGGGCGGTCACGGTGCTTTGGACCGCGTTGCGAAACGCCGCTCTCGCCTGGCGGAAATCCCTGATCCTTAAGAGGACGTATCCTCCCCCGACGACCAGAGCAACGATCAAGAGCCATGTCGTTAGTTTCCTCATGGTCTACCTCCTCCAAGGCCAAAGGCGCGAAGCCCTCTCTGGGCCCACTCACAATTGTAGTACAACCTGGCATGAAGTTTGGAGCCGCCAAGGCGGCCGGTAAGCTAACCCTTTGTTAACATTGACCGGGATCGCCCTGGATTCTCAGCCCGAATAGGTGTTACGCGAAGGTAAGGCTGAGGGCAACCTCGGAGGCGGCCTGCGAGGTAACCTTGGGGCTGTACCCGACAACCTGACAAACGCTGCGCGGGCTAGTCCTGAAGCCTCAGCCTTACAAAAAGATACGGGGCGCCTAGACTCACCCACATCCCCGCAACGCCGTAGCGGACAACATCCCAAAAGGCCGCGTCGGGGAAAACGAACTTGAGCCCGAACCTCACGGCCATAAGGCCGGCCATCCCAATGGCGAACTTAAGGACCTGTTTGACAAGAGAAGCGCGTTCCTCCCACTGGATTCGCCTCTCGGCTATCAGACTGCCCAGAGGAAAGCCGATGAGAAAGCCCAAGACCATGTTCGTTGTGGGGTCTTTGTAAAGGATGGCAGCAGCTCCCGGAATCGCTACAATGCAGGCTACCCGGAGCCAGACAGGTGGGTGCACGTTCTCCCATCCAATGGCCAGAAGGTTGTAGGCCCTCAGGATGACTATGCCTATGAAGATGCCGCCCACAACATCAACGGGCCAGTGTACATTGAGGTATATGCGCGAGAGGGATATGAGCACGATGGCCAGGGGTGCCGCTACCCACATTGCCTTCCGCTTAACTTCAATGGCAGTCTGCCCCCAGTAGACCGTGCTCCCTTGGGCATGGCCGCTCGGGAATGAGTAACCACCGCCGATCTCAGGGTGCATCACGCGGGCGCAATCAGTAGGTACGGGACGGGGAGTGTGGAAAGCCGTTTTCAGAACCGAGTTCAGATAGACCGAACCCAGATAAACCGCCGCGACCCTGTATCCCGACCTCTTGTTCCACAACCAGTACATGGCCGGGAGCACC
>DUSU01000014.1 GCA_012842425.1 Candidatus Fermentithermobacillaceae bacterium
GCGCTCACGAGGCCATCGAGGTGACCACGATAACCCACGAGGAAGCAGGCGACCTGTTCGAAGCAGCGTCCAAAGAAGTCCATTACATTGGATGCGAGTACGTCTGGCTGACGCTTAACCGCAAGAACTTCATCCAAGCAGCGACTGAGAACGTGCTCTTTGTCGCAAGGGACGAGAGCGGAAGGACGCTGGCCGGCGGGCTCATGAGCAATCTCTACGTTGAGGACCACATCCACACGGGTCCGGCAGAAGAAGAGAGTGGAGAGAGGCAGCACACAGGAAACGAGGAGGCCTATCTGTGCGCTGCGCTGGGGTCGCTCTTCGGGACAGCCGAAGGGATGGTGGCCATAATCCGGCACGCCCTTAAGCTGCTGCACGCGGAAGCAGCCAAGAGAAGCATCACCCCGGGTGAGCTCTTCGTGGCAATTGAGTCCGCGAATCCTGCTGCCGGAGAGATTCTCGGCTATTCGAGACAGGCAGGCCTGGATATGCAGGTCCACGGCGAGACCGGCCTCTGGGAGCTCAAGTTCAGCGAGTAGAACTACCGGCCACGCCGCACTGCCCGGCCGTAACGATGGGTGGCTCGTGTCACCTTGCGCGGACGGACGATCCGGCTATATCGGTCTTTCGAAGGCAATAATCCGGTTTCGTCGGTCAATTCCGAGCGATTGTCCGATTTCATCAACCTATCCGTCGCAACCATCCCATTTCAGCGGTCTATCGAGTACCACGGACCGATTTCGGCGGCATATCGAAAGGAACGAACCGTTCTTCTCGGCTCATCCGAAGCGATAGTCCGTTCTGAGCAATCTATCGGAAGCGATGGGCCGATTTCAGCGACTAATCCAAGGTGACGATCCGAGTTCAGCGATCTATCGGAAGCGACGGGCCGATTTCAGCGACCAATCCAAGGTGACCATCCGATCTCAGCAACCTATCGAGAACAACGAGCCGGTTTCGCCGGCGCACCGGCTAAGCGTTCTCGCCGGCAAACTCCTTGGTCAGCTTCTCTACCTCAGTTTCCTCTATCCTCTTGAAAAGCACAGGCGGGACTTCGAATGTCCGGCCGGGTCCGAGAAGCCGGAGGTTGCCTATCTGGGCCGTGGAACCGGTCGCCTCTTCCGGAGTGAGCCTGAGAGCCTGCGCCACCCTTTCTGAAGTAAACGGGATAAAAGGCGACGAAGCCAGCGCGAAGGTCCTCACCAAGTTGATGCACGTGCGGAGGACCATAGCCGCCTCGTCTCTGTCGGTCTTCAGGAGGTTCCAGGGCGCTCTCTCGTCGATGTAGAGGTTCCCCAGAGACCAAAGCTTCTTGAGCGCAAGGACGCCTTTCCGGAACTCCATCTGACGCAGGCACTTGCGGTACTCTTCGAGAGCCTCGTTTACGTCGGCTTGGAGCCGCTCCTCCCTTGGGCTCCACCGGCCGCCTTCCGGGATGACCCCAGTTAGAACAGGTGAACCTGAGTCACCGGAAGCGCCATGGGAGCCACCGGAAGCGCCACCGGGGACGCCGAAGCGCGACGCCGTCAGCTTCAGGGTACGGTTTACGAAGTTTCCGAAGTTGCCCGCCAGGTCTTTGTTGACGATGGTGGCGAACATGGGCCATGTGAAATCGGAGTCGTCTGATTCCGGAGCGACCGCCATCAGGAAGTAGCGCCAGTAGTCGGCCGGGAAGATCTCCAGCGCCCGGTCTGTAAAGACTCCCCGCTTCTGGCTGGTGGAAAACTTGCCTCCGTGATACGTGAGCCAGCTAAACCCTTTGATATAGGACGCCATCGTCCAAGGTTCTCGGGTCCCCAGGATCATGGCAGGCCAGATGATGGTGTGGAACGGCAGGTTGTCTTTGGCGAGGAACTGGACGTAGTACACGTCGGACGCGCCGAACCACCAGGATTTCCAGTCGCGCATACCCGGTCTACCGGAGACGTCCTCAAGCGGGTCTCCTATGGCTACTTCGGCCCCATCGGCATCTCTCCCGGCATTGGCCCATTCCCAAGTCGCCCCTATGTACTCGATGGGAGCGTCGAACCAGACGTAGAATACCTTTCCTTCGAAACCTTCGCGGGGCACCGGTATCCCCCAGGACAAGTCTCTGGTGATGCACCTGGGCTTGAGACCCTCGTTCAGCCACTTCTTGGCGACGCCTATCGTAAGCCTCGGCCAGTCGGCGTGGGAATCAACCCACTTCTCGATCTCCGGAGCCAGGAGGTCAAGCCTTATGAAAAGGTGCTTGGTTTCCCGCATCTCAAGGTTGGTGCTGCCGGATATGGCGGAACGCGGCTCGATAAGGTCTTCAGGATCGAGAAGCGAAGCACACCCATCGCACTGGTCTCCCCGGGCCGCAGTGTACCCGCACTTGGAGCAAGTTCCTATGACGTACCTGTCGGGCAGAAAGCGGCCGTCATCGAGGGAGTAGATTTGCCGGATGGTCCGTTCCTCGATAAAGCCGTTTTCGTTCAGTTTCCGGTATATGTGCTGTGTCAGCGCGGCGTTCTCTTTCGATGAGCTCCGGCCGAAATAATCGAAAGAAAGTCCGAACCGCCGGTAGATATCCTTTTGCCGCTCATGCATAATGTCGCAGTACTCTCGCACATCCATCCCGGCTTCCATTGCGGACACTTCCGCCGGCGTCCCGTGCTCGTCGGTTGCGCAGATATACAACACTTCTTCGCCTTCCATCCTGAGGAAACGAGCGTAGACATCGGCGGGAAGCATCGAGCCTACCAGGTTTCCGAGGTGCTTCACTCCGTTGACGTAAGGCAGAGCGCTGGTAATCAGGTAGCGTGACACGGCAAACACTCCTTTAGAAGCCGGATCCTGCCCCTGGGGGCTTGCTGCAATCGTAGGGTGTGCAAAAGCATGTGTCAAGGATATTGACCAGGTGGTCAATACCGGGTATTCTGACGGTAGGACCAGGGCACCTTGAGGGTTTCTTTACTAAGGGGGCGCATGTACCATGACCCAACGCGTGGCCGTAAGCACCGAGAAGCTCACGAAGTACTACGGGAAATCCAGGGGGATTATCGACGTTGACCTCAATATCATGGAAGGTGAGATCTTCGGCTTCATAGGACCCAACGGCGCGGGCAAGACCACAACCATCCGGCTCTTGCTAAACCTCATCTTCCCCACCAGTGGCAAGGCCACGGTCCTGGGGATGGATGCCATCAGGGACAGCAAGGAGATCAAACGCGTAACAGGGTACCTGCCCGGTGATGCCGCTTACTACGGCGAACTAAGGGGAAAGGACCTATTGGAGTACGCGTCAGGGTTCTATGAAAAAGACTGTCTCAGGCGCGGACGGGAACTGGCCGACATATTCGAACTCGACCTCGAGAAACGCATCGAGAACCTGTCTCTCGGCAACAAGAAGAAGGTCGGCGTCATCCAGGCGCTCATGCATGAGCCTAAGCTCCTCATCCTCGACGAACCCACAAGCGGCCTCGACCCCCTCATTCAGAAACGGTTCTATGAGGTGATCCTTGAAGAAAACCGGAAGGGGACCACTGTATTCTGGTCGTCCCACGTCCTTTCCGAGGTCCAGAAGATGTGCGACAGGGTGGCTATCCTGAAAGGCGGCAGGGTGCTGCGTGTGGAGGAAGTTGAGACGCTTCGGAGCAAGCAGCTTCTCAAGGTACAAGTGACATTCGCCGGCCCCGGTGGTGGACTACCCGAAGGGCTTCAGGGCGTCGTCGACCCGGTACGGGAAAACGATACCCTAAGGTTCATGTTCAGCGGCAGCGTGGACTCGCTGATCAAGGCTTTAGCCAAGACCAGTGTGACGGGGCTCCTCTTGGAGGAACCGGCCCTTGAGGAAGTTTTCATGCACTATTACGAGAGCGACGAACCCGCACGGGGGGAGGATGCACGGTGAATATCCTTCGTTTTGAGTTCCGGCGAAACTTAAGGGCCTTCCTTATTTGGACGGCCGCCATTCTCGCGTTTGTAGTGTGGATGCTGTCTGTGTACGAGTCGTCGTTCTCCGGACTGGGAGCAGGGATCAACGAGTTCACCCAGTATTTCCCCGAGTCCATGAAGAAGGCCTTCGGCATCGACCGGCTGGACCTCACGACAATAACGGGCTACTTCGGTATGGAGGTCCACCTCTTCATAATCCTGTTTGGCTCCATGTACTCCACTCTCCTGAGCTCCAGCCTCCTTTCTAAGGAAGAGAGCGACAAAACGGTGGAGTTCTTGCTCTCAAAGCCGGTTACGAGGACTTCCGTGGTCACTCAGAAACTCGCCGTATACGTTATCTACGTGACTCTGTTCACGGGCATAACGTGGTCGGTAAGTTACGCTGCAATGCGGCGATATGGGGCGTCGTTTGACGAGGGCACGTTCTGGGCCCTTGGCGGTATGACCTACTTGTCGATCCTGGCCATCGCGTCTTTGGGATTCCTGGGGTCGGTCTTCGTAACCCGTAACCGCACGGTATACTCCGCGTCCCTAGGACTGGTTCTGGGACTCTATGCGCTCCAGATCATAGCCGACATCTCCGAAAAAGCTTCGTTCCTGAGGTTCATCACTCCGTTCAAGTGGGCTTTCCCTGCAGACATACTCCCGCGCGGTGGCGTTGACCCTGTCTACGTAGCGCTGGCGGCCGGCGTTATCTTGGTGTCGGTGGCAGGTGCATACAGTGTCTACTCGAATAAAGATATCGCAGTCTAGATCGCCTTCTAGAGTGAGGAGGGCCCGTGGTTGACTGAGCGACGGCGGGATCAGGAAGCCGGCCCCGAAGGGGAGCACCGCGGAGAAAAGCGATCTCCCGAAGACGAGACCCAGCAGGGTTCTGAAGACAGCCGCCACCGCATACTGATGGCGGCCATCCGGGAGTTTGCCGAGAACGGCTATATAGGCGCGTCCACCAACGCCATCGTCCGGAATGCACGGACCTCAAAAGGGCTGCTCTTCCACTATTTCGGAAGCAAGAAAGACTTGTTCCTAGCAGCCTTTGAATGCTCCGTCGAGTTCATGGTGGACTACTTCTTGAAAAACCTAGGCAGCCTGCCTAATGACCCGGTAGACCGGTTTGTCGCATGGGCAAGCCTGAAACTCCGGATGCTCGCCGAAGAGCCGCTCATGTACAAGATGGCGGTGGGTGGCGTTCTGGAAGCGCCGGAAGACGTCAGGCCAGAGCTACAGGCTATCGGCAACCGGGTAAGCACCAAACTCATGCCCATATTCATGAGCGGTATTGATTACTCGGGGCTCCGCAGCGGCATCGACCCGGCGAAAGCGGTGCGGTACATCCTTATGGTCTTCGGCGCCGTGAGTGAGAGATATCTGGAGGCGGCAGTAAGCTCCCCCGACAAAGGCCTTTCCAGTTTACCCTCGGCTATGGTAGAAATTGAGGAATACGCCGATCTCCTGAAGCATGGGTTATACCGAAAAGAGAATTCATGACAGGAGCGTCCGGAGCGCATGGACTAACTGCCGGGGAGGTCCGTCAAGTGGATCGGGATACCGAAACCACAGCGATTCAAGCAGAGCGGAAGCGGCTACAAGAGGTCTTAAGAGAGATCGAAGGCCAGATAGCTGAAGCCGAGCACGAGGTGCAACTGAGCAAAGCAGTGGTTACGGGGACCCAGAGTTACATTTCTGACGAGTACTTCTCAGTCCCCAAATCTTTCAACGAGCTCGTTGACCTGGCCGGAGGTATGAGCAGTCTGAGGCTCGCCGGCCTCATGTACAGGCGGAGCCTTCAAAGGCTAAGCCAACTCAAACGCCTCGCACGCTCGGCATACTTCGGGAGGATAGACTTTAGGGAGACTACCGGGCCGGGCAGTAGGATAAGCCGCAGACCAAGCGGGGCCGTCTATGCCATATATATCGGGACATCGTCCCTCATCGACCGGAATTCCGGGGAGCACCTCATACTCGACTGGAGGGCTCCCATCTCCAGCGTGTACTACGATTTCGAACTTGGGGAAGCCAAATACGAATCGCCCGGCGGGACCGTGTTCGGAGAAGTCCTCCTGAAGCGTCACTTCAAGATACGTGACGACGAGATCTTGCTCATGTACGATAACGACCTCACGATCTTCGATGAGATCCTCCAGGATACGCTGGGCAAGGCCACTGGCGACCGCATGAAGGCCATCGTCAATACCATCCAGAGGGAGCAGAACCGGGTCATCCGCCAGGAAGGAAAGGACCTGCTCCTCGTCCAGGGATGCGCGGGCAGCGGCAAGACGTCCATAGCCCTGCACAGGGCCGCCTACCTCCTCTACAAACACAGGGATAAGATGAGGTCCCGGGACATACTGATGATCACTCCGAACCGCATCTTCGAGGACTATACATCCCCCGTCCTCCCGGAACTGGGTGAAGAACCGCTGGTCCAGTTCTCTTTCTCCGACCTAGCGAGAGATCTCCTTGTCCCGGAGGCTCCCGGCGATGCGGACGACGCCCGTCAGGGTACGCGCGAAGACGGACGCCAAGATGCGCACCGGGACTCGCACCAAGAAGAACTGAAAGACCACGCCTCAGGAGACGGCGACGCAGCCGGCGCCGGGCGTATCCCATACCGGCTCGAAGACTTCGCGGACCAGCTGGAGTACCTCCTGGATATGAGAGGTAAGAAGGTGGCGGAAACGCGCGCCGCGGGGATCAGGCTTAAGTCCGGCGAAGCTTTTGTGCGCGTCCTGGAGGCATACGCCCGCCATATTACGTCGGGGGACCTCGGATTCCCCGGCATCAAATTCCGGGGTCAAGTACTCGTGACAGCGCAGGAAGCCTCCGACCTGGTTTTCAAAGAATACACTTACCTTCCTTTCATGAAGAGGATCGAAAAGGCAAAACGCCGGATGATGTGGATCCTCGATCGCGCGCAGTCCAGGCGGTATGAGGAACTCAAGAAGGAGATAGCCCAAGACCCGAAGGAGATCCACCTGTTCGAGAGGGATATCAAGGAACGGGCCGCCGCGCAGGCATCCCGGGAGTTTGAGCCCCTGCGCAGCATCGTAAACTCCTGGAAGCCCGTTGACCACGAGGAAGCATACAAAAGGCTCTACGCCGAAGAGGGACTCTTGGCCGGGCTGCTTAACGAAGCCGTAGGCGGCAGCTCTCCTCAGAGCGACGACGTAATCGACGCGGTGAGGAAGGATACCTTAGAGCGGCTCAGTTCCGGAGTCGTCCCCTACGAGGACCTCGGCCCCCTCCTCTATCTCAAGGGCCTCCTCGAGGGACTCCCGCAGTCCGCGGGCGTCCGGCACGTCATCGTTGACGAAGCCCAGGACTACGGGACCCTCCAGTTCAAGGTGCTCCGGATGGCATTTCCTAACGCTTCGTTCACTGTCCTGGGGGACCTGAACCAGACTCTCAGCCCGGCGAGCCGGTTAGCGGGCGGAAAAACCGGCTACGAAGGCGCGATACTCGCGCTTGGGGCAGGCAAGGACACCGAACTCGTCCGGCTCAGCAGGAGCTACAGGTCCACAAGAGAGATAACCGAGTTCTCCAAGGCGATCCTGGAAGAAGGCGAGCCGGTCGAACCTATTGAGCGCCCGGGAGAACGTCCGCTCGTTGTGCAGGCCAAAGACCGCGGCTCGCTGGCTAAGGCGATCGCTTCCGACATAAGAGAACTTCAGGAGCAGGGCTTCGAGTCCATATCCGTCATATGTAGGACGGCACGGGAAAGCTGGAGCGCCTACGAATCCCTCAAGAAAGAACTGGGCGGGGCAGGCAAGATTCGCTTGGTCACCAAGCACCAGAGGAAGTTCATCCGGGGAACTCTGGTGATCCCTTCCTATCTCGCCAAGGGGCTGGAGTTTGAGGCGGTCATAATCTACAACGCGGGTGACGGCACCTATGGCCATCCGGAAGACCGGCAGGTGCTCTATACTGCCTGCTCAAGGGCGCTGCACAGGCTGCACCTCTACTACACGGGACGGCTGTCCCCAATGCTAGCAGGTGTGGACCCGGCCTTTTACGTCCATAGTTAGCCCGTACAGCAGCCCGAATAGTTGGTCCGCACGGCTGTGTCGCGGGGATGAGACGCCCGCTTACGGGGATGAGTGCGCCAAACCGCGCATGCATACTAGAATCATAGTGGAACACAACATAGCGGACACCAAGACCCGGAGGGGATGCTGATGTCACTTCTTTTCTCGCCCATCAAGATAGGAAACCTCACGCTGCGGAACCGCATCGTGATGCCGCCGATGGCCACTGCAATCGAAGGCCCCGGAGGTTCGCGCGAGGACACCGGACAACCCAGCGACGCCACCGTAGCCTACTACGCCGAACGTGCCAGGAAAGGGGTCGGCATGATCATTGTCGAGCACACCTACATAACGAAGCAAGGAAAAGCCCACAAGGGCCAGTTGGGTCTGGATAACGACGATGCCATCCCGGCGTTCGAGCGTCTCGCCCGGGCAATAAAGGAAAACGGAGCCGTTGCGGCGATCCAGCTTAACCACGCAGGCGCTGCCGCGAATCCGGACGTCACGGGCCACGAGCCAGTCGGCCCGTCCGACAAACCCAACCCGCGTTCAGAGAGAAAGCCCAGGGGGATGACCAAGGAGGAGATCCTTGAGGTCCAGGACTTCTTCGCTTCGGCGGCCAGGCGGGCGAAACTAGCCGGTTTCGACGCCGTGGAGGTCCACTCTGCCCACGGATACCTTGGAAGCCAGTTCCTCTCGCCCCTCACCAATACGAGGACTGACGAGTACGGCGGGTCGCCCGAAAACCGGGCCAGATTCATCCTCGAGACCGTAACCAAAGTAAGAGCTGCGGTCGGAAGCGACTACCCGGTCTTCGTGAGGCTCGGCAGCGTTGACGGCATCGATGGCGGGTTTACCCCCGAAGATGCCGCAGTGGTGGCCGGATGGCTCGAGGACGCAGGCGTCGCGATCATTGATGTCTCCGGAGGATTTATGGGATCGCGACCCGC
>DUSU01000110.1 GCA_012842425.1 Candidatus Fermentithermobacillaceae bacterium
ACGACCTGCGCACTAGCGCCCACTTATTTCAACGACCTGCGCACTGGCGCCCACTTAATCCTACGACCTGCGCACTAGCGCCCACTTAATTCAACGACCTGTGCACTGGAGCCCACTTATTTCAACGACCTGCGCACTAGCGCCCATCGAGTCTCTTGATACGTGCCGTGGCGCCCCGTTTGCCCCACGCCCTCACCGCCAGCTCAAGCCAGTGCTATGGTCTAGTCGCACACTGTTCGCCCGCTATCTCCCGAGCATCTTCTCCCTTGGATTTCGCCCTAGCCACTCCTATAGTACTCTTCCGGGCATCCTCTTTGGTACGATAGCCAGGGTTCGCCGCGGAGCGCTCTTTGGCAATCTCCCTATTTCTCTCAGTTCTTTCCTTAGCGCTCTCCCTGGCGGCCTTGGCAGCGTAGTTTGAACAGAGTCTCAGCAGTGTCCTGTAGTAGGGTCCTTCCGTATCAACATATCCCCTCATAAGGTGAGGCACGACCTCGCGCAACTTGGCCTCCAGCACGCCAGGCTTTAGATCAGAAGGAGTGATCTGTAAGAGGATGATGCCGTGCTCCACACTAATGCTTCTCTTGATATGATCGCGAGTTTGCTGTAGCCTCAGTTCCTCCTCGCTGGAGTTCCGGGTCACCCTGAAGTGCTGCGGCCCTTGGTACTCGGACGCAAACTTCGCCTTGAAATGGTACCGGTCATATTCCAATCTCTCGTTGTTCAGCGTGTTGACTAAGAAAGCGGGTCGTGCGTTGGTCACGTACTCATCGTCCTTAAGTACCCAGTCCATACGCTTATTAGCGAGAAACTCGCCTTTGTTGATCGCCATGTCGTATTCTTCTTCCAGATCCTTGGCCATTACGACTTGTGCGGAATACGGGATGAGCGCGACCGGACGGCATCCTCTCTCACCCGGTGCACTGATGAGATTCATCCAGCCTTGATCTACCAAGTTCCTGCACGCCTTTGAGACGGTCCTTCGATTAAGTTTGGTGATGGAGGCCAGTTGAGAAAGGCTGTCGGGGTCGTGGGTCCACGCCATTATGTAGACATAACTCTCCACGGCGCCAAGCCCTGTCGCGTCCTTCATCTCCGAGAAGACAACACTAGATAGTCGCACTCCCGGGCAGCCTCCTATCTCTCCAATCTTGTGCCATATCCTGGCGCATTGTATCATAATATGCCAGATTCTGGAAGGAGAAGCAGTCGGCCTGGATGAATCTCATCAGTGCACCGGGTGAGAGAGCCGTAAGTCGCTGCGGACGCCGAAGTCCTTGCGCGTTGCGCCCGGTGCTGCCGGGGATGAAGCACCTATTTGTAGTACCTCTCGAGCTCAAACGGGGAGTAGATCGCCTTATCCGTAACAACACCTTCGCACAGATCCGGCGGAGTTATGTCAAACGCGGGATAGAAGCCTTTGACTCCTTGCATGGCTGTGCGCACGCCCATGGCCTCCAACACCAGGTCCCCGTCTCTCTCCTCTATCTTAACGGTGTCAACCGTAGGGTGCTTGCGATCGGGAGTACCTGTCACATAGTAAGGGATCCCCCAGTGCTTGGCGGCCAGCGCTATCTGGAACGTGCCTACCTTGTTGACTATGTGCCCGTCCATGCATATGACGTCGGCGGCAGATGTGAAGAGGTCCACGCCTTTTGCTTTCATGACGTACGCGGGCATGTTATCTGAGATCACGGTAACGTCAAACCCCATGTCGTAGGCAACGCTTGCGGTAAGCCGCGCTCCCTGGAAGTACGGGCGGGTCTCCGGACATATCACCTTGACGTTGTTGCCCCGCTCCCTGCACTCCCGGAGGATCATGCCTATCACGGTCTCCGCGAAGCACTGGGTCATGATTGTTCCGTCCTTGGGGATCTTGTCGACGAGATACTTGGCTGCCTTTCGAGACTCGTTATACCGGTGGTTAGTCAGTTCGATGGCGTGCAGGAAGACCGCTTCGTCTGCTCGTCTCCCCTGCTTCACGGCCTCTTCGGCAACGGACAGGCAGCTGGCCGTCACCGCCTCCATCTTCTTCGACGTGGTCGGCCTGGCGTGGGACAGCGTGTAGGCCGCGCCGGTCATGTGTTCTATGAATTCGTCTTCGGACATCCTGCGGGCTTCGTAGGCGGCCAGAGCCATCCCCATGGCTGCCGCCGTGTAGGGTCCTCCGCTCTGGGTGACCATGTCGGCGATCGCCCGGGCCACCTCCTCGTGGCGGGTACACTCG
>DUSU01000103.1 GCA_012842425.1 Candidatus Fermentithermobacillaceae bacterium
TCACAGATGACTAGGCCTACCTTCTGCCATGCCTTTAGATACTTAGGCAAGCGGTACTCAGCGTTGGCCTGCAGTAACTCCTGCACCAGGTTGACGGCCTGCACAAACCTTACCCTGTAGCCGGCGGCGATAGCCGCCACGCCCAGAGCGATGGCTATGTGCGTCTTGCCGGTGCCACTGTTCCCGAGGCAGATTACGTTTTCTTTGCGTTTGATGAAGTCGCCCTGAGCGAGAGCCACTACCTCAGGCTTGGAGAGGTCAGGCACGGCAGTGTATCGCGACAGGCAGTTCACCCGATTGTGTCAGTGTGGGGTGCGGTATGGCCCTGTATATGTTTGGAAGGTCTCGAGGGTTTCTGGGAGATAGGTTGCCCATCATGGCTCATCCTAAGAAGTTCGGCCGTCCTGCAGACAGGATACTGGGCGCGACCCAGGAAGACTCATTTCCCGATCATATGTTCTTTGCTCCAACCTGGCCATGGTTTACGGTTCACTTGCCTCTTGTCTCTGGATGTACTTCCCCGATTAGGAGGCCTAACGCTCCTGTCTCATTTGAGTCCAGGCTTTTATCCGCACCCCTAATGGCGGATTTTACAACCGACCGTAACACCTGGTCAGGTTGAACGCGCCCGCACCGTTGAGACATGGGGAAAAGGAGTCCTTCCGGGTTGAGGGTCCGTGTAGTCTGCGTTCAACAACTGGTGATCGCAGTACTGTTTATCGGAAGTCTGTGAAGCACCTACCTCCGAGGTAGTCTGGAAACGAGTACACACCGGTGATCTGCAGATAGCAGCGGTCAGGGCGCTTCTGCCACCCTCGGGCAAGACCGATACGCAGGAACACTCGGCTTGAGACTGAGATAATAGTCTTAAGATAAATGGATATCATCTCGTTACTCCACCCTTGTGCTTTCAATGAATCGGCGTAGTAACGGAAACTCAGATCTGTGATAGCAAGTCTGTATGAAGCCCGCCCGTCGTTGAAGGCCATTCGATAGTCGGTTCTGTAACCCATGAAGTCAGGTCCATAGTAGACGTCCTCAAGATCGGCAACCTCGATCGTGCCTAAGGATCGACTACCGCGTCCAGCCTTCAGGTACCACCCGTCGTGATGAATGATGCGGGCGCCGAATATGTCCTTCACGTACCCGTCATTCAAGCGTTCAAGCAACTTGAGTCGGGCGTCTGTGCTGAGGAGCACTGATTCGGATGGTTTCGAGCGGAGGTCTATCACGTGATCTTCAGTATGCGGAGGTGTTATGTCGGGCTTCTCCAGGAAGTTCAGTCTCACTTTGGAGAAGGGCCTTATGATCGCATTGCCCTCGTCGCTCAACCATTTTTCGGGAATGTGCCCGGTAGAGGAGACGGGTCTGACGCAACTGAGCTTGCCGGGGTAACCGGTGTACCCTGCGATACAGACATTACCATAACGCATACGGGTCACGTCGGTGATGACTACATTTTTCTGCATGATCGGAGGCCTCCGGTCTTGCAATGTAGTGTGCTATGTAGCCCAGATCTGAGCCTAGAGATCAGACTAGATGAATCACGTCCACGCCAGGGTGTTGGGCTCTGATACGTTCCGCGATCAGGCTACGGTGGCACCGTTCGGGCTTATCTTCGCTGCAGAGGAGGCATGCGCCATCAACCAAGATGTCTGTCTCCACCGCCTTAGGAACACTGCGCTGGTCCATCAGTGCCTCGAATGCCTTAACGTAGGCATCCCAGTCCCTATCCTTACGGTACAAATCCATAATCTCCGGAGTAGGAGAGAGGACCGGGACGTGAATATACCTGCACTTGAGGATGCGGTCGAGGAAGTACTGCAAGTCCTCTTTCTTCGTGAAGCCCGCGAGTTGCCCGGATGGTCTCAGCCGGACATCGACCACCCTAGAGACCTTATTCTCCTCGAGTAAACCGAAAAAGCGTTTCGCCGATTTGCCGGTAAACCCGATTGTGTAGAGCCTCATCTGCTCATCCCCTCTGGGAACAGGCTGTTTTGTCTCGGCCCGCTAGAGGATCCGGATCCTGCGTTGCTGGTCGCAGGCGTGTCGAACAGAGCGGGTTCAATCTCTCCTGTTCCCCTTATGTGAAGCACCTTGAACCCTCGAGAAACGAGAGCCTTGGCGATAAGCCTGTGTCTGTGACATTTTGCTGGGTCTTCTTCGCTGCACATGAGGGCGGTTCTTTTGGTCTGGACGATCATGGAAAGCTCATCCAGACCACCCCTGAACCACTGTTTCTCTGCTATGACGCCATAATCCGGCTTTAGCTGACCGGTCTTCGGATCAACCGCGTAGCAGGTTTCGTCGGACGGATAGCCCCCAACCTTATCTCCAAGGAATATGTAGGAGATGCCTGCTTCCTTCAGAGATCTCTCCAAGTTTGGCTTGTTGAACTGGGGCACGTACGAACTGAACGGCTTGGAGCGGACATCGACCACGGTCTCTATGCAGCATCCTTTGAGAAGCGTGATCAGTCGGGCAATAGGTACATTGCTGTGACCGAACGTGTAGACCAGTGGAGCATCTGCGTTCATTTCTGGCTACTCATCTCCTCATACACCCGGGAAGGGTTTTCTCCAGCGGAGAGACTGATTCCTGTCCCGCTTCCGCTTTGTGTCCAGGATGCTGCAAATCTAAGGAATAACCCGTCCTTCCCGACCTGGAGGGTTTTCGTGTACCTAGCCGTTTATACCCTACCATACCAAGAACCGGCCGTAAACGACAGAAAGTTCTTGCTGCAGCAAAGGTATCCGCTCTCTCTTGCCGAATCCTGTTGAGGAGCAGCTGCAGTCCGTGCGTCCACATGATCAAGGCTGCGAGCCTCGAACGCGAATGACGGGACAACGCCGTCTGGTCCATATCAGCTCAAAGGAGGTAGCCTAATTGGTAGGTGCAACAAAGCCTGCAAAGGATGAACGCAAGATACTCCAGTGCCTTGTTAACGCCCTGCTTCCCAGATATCCTCAGGCCGGCATTGCCCATCATGATTCTGGTATCTGCATCCTCTGCCTTGGTCGGGAAATGACGCTTTTCTGTTTGACTTCTCAAGCAAGGTGCCTGACGGCCTGTGCTGCGGGTTTATAGTTGATGCCCTTATGAAGAATTCGGAGAGGCGCTCCACGTACGCAAAGATACTGGAAGCAGCGTCGGGAACCTTGGAGTCAGCCCTGGGATGTACAGTAATCAGACGAGCAAATGATAGGGAGTTAGCCGAGCAGGGGATGATGCGTTGGGTTAAAGTCTCGCACCACCGGCGGATGGGGACTTACTGCATCCACAGGCTCCCTGCTGCGGACTGGACGAATGAGAGCCGGATTGCTCAGTCGCTCTTTCCCATAGCTTCTCACTTTATCGATGCGATTGGACATGTCTTGCAGACTCACCGGCCTCCGGCGGTCTAGCAGGAGGGAATCTCAGCTCCATTGGAGCTAACCGCGCGCATCGATCGGGAGATCAAGAAAGCATGGGCCGACGTCAGGGACGACCGTTTAGGCAGGATATGACTAAGGTGCGCCGGCTGCTCAGGTTGTCGAGTTATCAGGAGACGCAGTTCTACCTTGCCTTCGTGCATGAGGCGACTTTCTACTCTGAAACGTTCTCAATGCTCACGGGGAAGAGGGCGTCATGGGCACGTGGAAAGGTAACGGAGCTCGTAGGATGTTTCGTAACCGACGAGTCGAAGATGCACTTCGGGGTCATATCTCATAACGACATGAATCCAAGGATACGCCTGCATTTGCCCTATATTGTCAACCGCCATTGATCAAGGTGAGCAAGCGAAGGAGGACATTGATGGCCAACGCTCAGATGTCCAAGACCACTCAAAACAGCACCCTTACCGCCACCTCCAGTTTGGATGCGCATTCCAAGACCGTATCCCTCAGCCTGTCGAGGTATTCGGCCTGGTTGTGCGTGTATTCGCGCAACGCACGGGCTGCTTCCGGAGGGGCCACTCTCAGGAACCGGCTGACCGATGCCGGGTACGGGTTGAACCTGTCGACCATCACTCTCGATGCTCCGGTATCTCGGATGGCCCGGAGGATCCCGAGCATCGCGTTCTCCGAATCAGAGTGATAGGGGAGGACCGGGCTTATGAACGCCCAGGTCTTGAGCCCTGCCCTCGAGAGCTCTCTCAGGGCCGCAAGTCTCTTTGTAGCGGGTGAAGCTATCGGTTCATAGAGCCTGCTGATCGCGTCGTCGACCGACGTGATCGAGAGTCCCACTTCGACGGACGGTATGCTCTGAAGCACGTCGATGTCGCGCAAAACCAAATCCGACTTGGTGAGGACGGACACATCCGGATGAGGCGAGCCACGGTGGTCCCGAGTTAGGAAGAGCCCGACGCGCCGACCGGGAAGCTCGCCTGCGAATACCTCCAGACATGTCCGTGTGATCCGGTACTTCCGTTCCAGCGGCTGGTACGGGTCGGTCACGCTAGACATTATGACCTCCAATGACTTACTGTCGGCCTGGGCTCTACGCCGGGCACGTCGTAGGTCCTCTGCCAACGCCTCGGGAGCGTTGACCTTGACGTCCACCCACTGACCCCAGGGCCTGTCGTGACGGGAGAACCGCGCCATGAAAGACGCGTAGCAGTAGACGCAGTTGTGGGCGCAACCGACGTACGGGTTTAGGGCGTAGTCCGTGATGCCGGACTTGGTCAGCGCCGACTTGCACAGTATCTCCCTGACCGCTGGTTCCATAGGCATCACCGCTTCCCGTTCCTCGGCCTAGTCCAAGTATACAGCGAACAAAGCCCATCCGGTGGTAGAACACTCAACCTGGTCGAACACCTCAACCGCTGCAGGATTTCTCGCCCTGGTGCGTAAACTCTCCGCCGAGGACGGATCGTAGAGCATTAGGGAGAATTGGGAGGTCGTCCCGGTGAGCTTACGATTCGTGGGCCACACAGGTCCCATCTGCAGCATTACCGTGACCCCGGACCGTGTCCACACTGCGTCAAACGACAAGACGCTGCGGGTTTGGTGCAAGAAGAGCGGAGAGTGCCTGCGCATCCTGGAGACGTTTGAGCACATCCCCACCGACATTGCCGATGAGAGGTTCCTGTACGTGATCGACTGGGCAGACGTTCACGTCTTCGATGCCTTGACATTGGACAAGGTAGCCCGGCTGCATCCTCCCAGTGCTTCGATGGATGAGTGCCGCTGCAGGGGACGTGCCATGTCCCATAGAAACCGATTCCACATCCATTGAGGACAAAGGAGCGGACCGACATGATAGCCGTTGAGATCGATTTCGTAGTCCCGGATTCCCTCGAGGCGCTTGCGCTGTACGAGCGCGTCTTCGATGTGGAGCGCGTGGAAGTCACACCCTTTGCGAAGGGAAGCAATGAGGTCATTTTCTCCCTCTACGGGACACGTTTCCACATGCTCGACGAGAACCCCGAATACCGGCTCTTGGCCCCGAAGCCCGGAGACCCCAAACCGGTGTGGTTCAACGTGATGGTCCCGGATATCGCCAAGGTCCACAAAGCCGCACTGGAGGCCGGGTTCAGCGAGATGCAGGGGATCACCGAGCTGCCTGCCATGGGCGTTAGCAACTGCATAGTGGTGGACCCCTACGGATACGTATGGCTGATCCACCAGGTACACCGCGAGGTCAGTTTCGAGGAGCGCGTCCGGATAATGGAGGCCAGTTGCGCCAAACCCAAAGAGTAGAAAGCCAAAGCGGTCACCGGGAAGATGCGGGGAAGAGGGTCCCATGAGGCTTAACACAGAACGCCTAGAAGTCCGGCCGTTCGAGCTCTCCGACGTTGAGGATGCCTACCTGTACCTGTCGGACCCGCTGGTCATGAAGTTCGTGGAGCTGCCATTCGACCTGGAGAAGACCAGGGACTTCATCATGGCCCACGGGATGACTGCGGAGCCGAGAGTGTACGCCTTGGCGGAAAGAGCCACCGGCAAGCTTATCGGTCACGTCGTATTCCACCGGTTTGAGGATGATTCGGTCTTTGAGCTGGGCTGGATACTGAGCAGGTCGGCGTGGGGAAGAGGATATGCCCTGGAGGTCAGCAGGGCCCTCATGGATCACGCCTTCCGTATAATGGGGCTCAGCAAGGTTGTCGTGGAGGCCGTTCCCGACAACGTGAATGCCAAGAAGGTCATAGAGAAACTGGGTATGCGCAGGGAAGGCGAGACTGCCGAAGGTTTGGAACTGTGGTCTCTCAGCAGGTCCGATTACTCCCGGACGATGCAAGAGTGACGGCCCGCAAGCTGAGCCCAATGCCCTGTGAAGATAGCCAAGGTGTTGCCGGTTGCACCGCCTGCTGTGGTGCCCGGTTCCCTTGCGCTGCTTCTGGATCGACCTGCTCCAATCGTCCTGCGGGCCGTCTTCCCACGTCCTATTACGGGCGGTCTCGGACCGTTAGGCCACCAAGCCGTCTTGCTCCAATAGCCCAAAGACCGCCGCCCAGTTACTGCGCAGCCTTCCCTTTCGTGTACTCGACCATCGCCTTGGCGGCCGCCTCAATGGCAAGGAGTTTGTAGGCTCTCGACTTCCTTGTCACCGTGATAAGGTCGAATATCTCGGAGCGCACGTGGCCCAAGAACTGCTGCATGTTGAAGAGGCAAGTGATAGTACCGGCGCCGCTGCCTCCGGCCGCGGCTACTCCGATACACGGCTTACCCGAAAGCCTGCTAGCTTCCCTGGCGGTTGCCTCGCACCTGCGGACTCTATCCAGAAAGGCCTTGGCAGACTCGCTCAGGTCTCCCCAGTACACCGGGGTTACTACCGCATATGCGTCTGCGCCGACCAGTCGTTCGTGAAGGGCCTGGAAGTCGTCCTCAACCTGGCAGCGGTGCTCTGTCCGGCACGTTCCGTACCCGGTACCGCAAGCCTGGCATCTGCCGACGTTGTAGGAGTTAAGGTCGATGAGGTCCACAGTAGCGCCCGCCTGGGCCGCACCTTCTTGGACCGCTCTTCCACATGCCGCTGTGAGCCCGTCCTTGTTGGGGCTGCTCGTCAAAACTACGATCCGGTAACTCACGGGGATTCCTCCTTGAGGAGCGCGCCTGAATGCTGAACGGCCTAGCCTCGGGGCTCGTCGGCAGCGCTCTCACCCGAAGCACCCTGTTCTGCGCAATCCGCCCTAGTCCGCCTCAGCTGTTCCGGTCCAGGCTGCGTCTCCTGAGTCGATAGGTAATCGTTAGATGTCCCTTTCGGCGCTTTGGGCCTTAATCCTCGTCACAGGTTGGATTCTGGGTGCCACCGTCGTGTCGCTCTCTGAGACTTGAGCCTCGTCATGAGCGCGATCCAGCGGGCGCAGGCCTCATGCTGCGAGACGGCTCTCGGCCGGGAGACCCAAAGCAAGCCCTGAAGGGTGAAAAAGCAGACTCGTGTACCGGCACTTGGCTCAGCGGTTCCCGGCTCACGACGGCATCGCAATGGGAAAGAAGTCCCTCTGATTTGGCGGTCTTCTGGGACCAGAGACTCATCAATGGTCCACATGCACCATGAGCCAATCGACCTATACCAACTTGACTGCCTTTCGGCGATCATATCACTAAGGTACGAGGCATTTTCGCATTTCCGCCTCCACCGATAAAGGCAAAGTCGCTGAAAAGCGGCGGCGCAAAACTACAGGGCCTAAACCCAAGAGGGCATGGCAGCCAGTTGCCGAAGGGAGGTTTTTCCATGGCGCGCCGCGTTGCACTAGCAATACTCGCAGTCGCCGTGTTACTGTCAGTAGCACCTGCCAGTGTCGCCCAAGCCGGCATAGAAATCAGCCTGTCCAAGGATTTCCCCGGATGTGTGTTGGTGAAGCATCCCGGCGAGCAGTACGGCAAGGTAAAGGCCATCATCCAGAAGGGCGAAGAGCGATACACATATGACATCCGCTTGAGCGACGACCCCGAATGCCTCCCGCTTCAGATGGGAAATGGTGTCTACACCGTGCGGCTTATGAGGAATATCTCGGGTACTCGTTACCGCGAGATCGCACGCAAGACCGTGAGAGTTGAGAATGTGGATGAGCGGCAGTTGTTCTTGGCATCGGTTCAGAACGTGGCATGGAAGGACTCCGAGGACCTGCAGAAGCTCGCTGCCGAGCTCACCGCATCCTGCGAAACCGACGCTGAAAAGGTAGAGAAGATCTACGAGTGGGTCTTGGAGAACATCGACTACGACTACGAGAAGGCCCGCACTGTGGAGGCAGGCTACTTGCCGGACCTGGATCAGATACTCCACGACAAGAAGGGTATCTGTTATGACTACGCGGCCTTGTTTGGAGGGCTCCTCAGGTCAGTAGGGATTCCTGCCAAGCTCGTGACCGGTTACGTTGGCGTTCAACGCGTCTATCACGCCTGGAACGAAGTCTGGGAAGGGGACACCTGGCAGAGGTATGACGTGACGAGAGCCGTGATGGGCGGCCGGAAAGTGCCGGATTCGGCAACAAAGTACGAGGTCAGATATGTTTTCTAGGTAGCGCCACCGTCTCACGTGCATGGCTTAGCGGGGTTCGCGAGCGGTGATTTAGGAGACGGAGCAGTCAAGTCAGACACCGGATAGTCAGGGAAAACAAGAAGAGGATAGGGGAGGACCCTATCCTCTTCTAACTAGTCATAATGAACGAGGCCGGCCCCCACAGTCGTTAGCCGTGGGTTACACTGGATGTGATTAGCACTCCGGTGCAGAGCCACAAACGAAAGGAGAGCCGGTAAGATGGATCATATCACGA
>DUSU01000104.1 GCA_012842425.1 Candidatus Fermentithermobacillaceae bacterium
CAATCAGTCATGCGAGTATTTGGTGACATCGTGATGGCGATGGTGAGGGGCATTCCTACAGTAGGTTGACACGGTCGCAATGCAAAGAACTGCTTGAAGACACGCCTTACCTGTGCTAAACTGTCTCTTGCCGTGCCGAAGTGGTGGAACTGGCAGACACGCGGTGTTCAGGGCGCCGTAGGCGTACGCCTGTGTGGGTTCAAATCCCACCTTCGGCACCACTTCTTTTTTTGTGCTTTTTCTCACCCGCTGCTTCCAGATCGATAGACTACAGGTGCTGTTCTATGCGCCAAACCGTTGGCAATATATATGCTGTGCTAATCCGCCTGCTGCATGAGCCTTCACAAATCCTGCCGCAAACTCTGCCGCAAAGTGTCGCATACCTCACTTCCCGCCAGACCACAATTGGTACTGAACAAAGGCAGTGGAGGTGAACTGAATGGAACGAGAAGGTCTATCTCCATGGGGCCGGGACTCAATAGACAGGACCTGGCGGCCTTACGACTTGCTGGACTGGGGTTTCTGGGGTGGATGGCCCAGGCTGCACAGAGGCTGGGGCGAGCCCACCGTTGACATGCATGAAACGGAAGACGAAGTGATCGTCGAGGTAGACGTGCCCGGGTACGACCCCAAGAACCTCTCGGCAAGAGTCGGTCCCGACTCCCTGACAATCCGCGGGACTCTCGAGAGGAACAGGGAAGAAGACAAGAACGGCTACTACTTGAGAGAGAGGCGTTCAGGCCAGTTCCAGCGCACCATACGGTTCCCAACCGCGGTCCATGCTGACAGGGCGGTCGCCAGGTACAAAGACGGAGTCCTCAGGATAACGGCGCCGAAGGTCACAAGGACATCAGACAGCGCCCGTGACCTGCCTATTGAACGAGAGTAAGGCGTCTTGAAACTCGTCCTCGGTGTAGACCTTGAAACCGTGGGTGCGGAGGAGCGCCGCGAACACTCCGTCACCGGCCGTCAAGGTGCCGGTGAACGTGCCGTCATAGACGGAACCTGCGCCGCAGGCAGGGCTCCTTGCTTTTAGGACGGCGATCCGGCAGCCCGCCTGCATACCGATGGAAAGCGCTGTTTGGGCACCGGAAAGATAGGCCCGGGTCACATCCTGGCCTAAGACATTCACGACGCGGGCGGCCCCATGCTGGACCTGGGCACCGGTGCCTCCCATGATCTCCGAGGGAGGGCGGGGGATCCCGAGGCCTCCGAGCACCTCCGGGCAGACCGGAACCGCGACGCGAGAAATCGCGTCATTTAGCCCTGGATAATCCTTTATTACTCCGTTGTACCTGCAGGGAAAACCCATGAGGCATGACGAAACTAGAATCAATAGAGGTCGAACCCCCTTTCCCAGTGGGTTCCGGATTACTCCCGTCCATATTGCATCATACATATTGCCGGAGGTCGTTGCCATGTTGTCGCGGAAATTCGGATCGAGACTAATCGCGGTGCTTCTTGCTTCTCTCTTCCTGGCGCAAGGGGCACTTACCGTCTTACCTGCCAGAGCAGTCTTCGCAGCCGAATCTCCGCCGGATGTCAACGCCGAGATATACCTCATAGCCGACTCGAAAACAGGAAGGATACTCGCCTCTAAGGAGGCCGAGACTCCCCATATCCCTGCAAGCCTAACCAAGATCATGACGATGTATATCCTCTTTGATGAGATCGCCGCAGGTAAGGTGAGCCTGGACGACATGGTGCCCGTGTCCGAAAAGGCCTGGGCCACGGGCGGTTCCAAGATGTTCATACTTGTCGGCACGGAAGTCAGGCTGGAAGACCTGATCAAAGGGATTACAGTCATGTCGGGCAACGACGCCTGCGTCGCCGTGGCCGAGTACATAGCGGGCAATGAGACGTCGTTTGTGGACAGGATGAACGCCAAGGCACGGGAACTGGGGCTGACTGAAACCCATTTTGTTGACCCTCACGGCCTATCCGATGACAACAGGGTCACCGCAAAAGACCTTCTGACTCTCGTGACTTCATACATTCGGGTCCACCCGGAAGCCCTGCCGTACCACGCCCTTAAGGAGTTCGCTTACACAGCGCCGGGTGAGTCCCAGAAAGACCCCCAGTTCAGTAGGAACAGGCTCCTTTGGAGCTACCCCGGTGCTTACGGTCTCAAAACCGGATTTACGACCCGTGCGGGGTTCAATATGGTGGCTCTGACCGAAAGGTCGGGCCTGGACCTAATCGCCATAGTCCTGGGTTCTGCGCGCGGGTACTCAATAGATGCCGGTGAAAGGGCACGCACGGAGATAGTGACGTCGCTCCTTGACTGGGCCTACCGAAACTACTCCTATGTAGAGAAAATGCCCGCCAACACAGTAGTCGGAACTGCCCGCGTCTGGAAAGGCAAGGGCGGGAAGGTAGAGGCCGTAGCCCCGCGGACTCTTGGCGCCACGGTTCTGAAAGGACAGGAAGACAAGGTTGTGGCCACGGTAGTCCTGAACTCCAATCTGGAAGCTCCGGTAAAGGCAGGGAGCAAGATCGGGGAAGTCATCTTCACCGTGGACGGCCAGGAAATCGGCCGTGAACCCGTTGTCGCCAGGACCGACGTCCCCAGGGGCAACATCTTCAGGGTGCTGTGGGATTCACTGGTTAGGGCTCTTGGG
This sequence comes from Candidatus Fermentithermobacillaceae bacterium, assembly GCA_012842425.1. Lineage (GTDB taxonomy): Bacteria > Bacillota > Sulfobacillia > Fermentithermobacillales > Fermentithermobacillaceae > UBA3951. The sequence continues at coordinate 2,622 of DUSU01000104.1, forward strand.
AAAGCCTTCTCACCGGCAAAGTAGCAAGCACAATGCAGGCCACCTGAACGGGGCATCTAGGGGAACTCATTGGAAACTACGACGGGATCCGATATCAGGCTTCCTGTTGGGCGGGTTGCGGCCTTTTCCATAGGAGCGCAAAGGCAACGCCCATGCCGATGATCCTAGCCACGGTGCTGTAGTCTAATGCCGACGTAATCCCCATTGCCCGGTACATCCACACTCCGAGGAAGGGCCAGACAAACCCGGAGAAGCCTATGGCTATGTTGTACAGGGCAACATAGACCGGCCTGCCGTCTTTCGGGGATACGTCCAGGAGCGCGTTGAAAAGTGACAGGTTCATACCTGCGCCTGCAAAGCCGCCGGCCAAGTTGATCGCGAGGTATACATAGGGCGACCGCCAGTGGGCGTACAAAAGCGGAAAGGGCATATGGGCCAGAGCCGTCAAGATAAGGACGTTCATGTTCCCGTACTTCTCGGACCAGCGCCCCCAGAGTCTGTATGTGAGGAAAGACATGAGACCGGATCCTATCGAGAACGCACCGAGCCAGGCGTTGTTGAGCCCCATCTCTTTGACCCAGAGAATCGTCCAAAGTCCGGCGGGGATATGGAACCCGGTGTGGACCGCGAACACGCCCACGAGGAACCGGACGAAGTTCTTGTCGGCGATGGAACGGGCGAATAGAGAAAGCCCCGAGGTCCTTGCGCGTCCGTCCTTAGGCACGGGCGGGTCCTCGTGCTTGCTCAGGTAGTAGAGCGAGCCCATCACCATGGCGAACGAGACGATGTACAGCAAGACGTAGTTGGTTGGCCACGGGACCGCGTCGAGGAACGGGCCGGCAACCACCGTCGACACCAGAGAAACGAACGTGCAGAGCATGTTCCTCTCGCCGAAAAAGCGTCCACGCAAGGAGGCCGAGAACATATCGCCCATCATGGACGTCCAGGCCACTCCACACATGGTGCCGGGGAGGTTCATGAGGGAGTACATGAGCACAAAGACAAGAGCCTTAGTCGGCCCTGGCATGGGCACGAGGATTAGGACCGCGAACAGGAGGTAGAACACTCTGGAGAACGCGGCGGAGACTAGGGTAGGCTTAAGCCGGTTGTCGTACTTCTCAATGAGCAGGGCGGAAGGCACCTGGGCCACCAGAGACATGAGCGCAGGTAAGGACGATAGGAGGGCGAGGGTATAGTCGGTAGCGCCGAGTTTCACGGCGAACGCACCCCAGAAGGGAGCCGTTAACCCCGACATTACCGAGAAAAGCATGCCGTCAATGATGCTTATGTGCGCATTGCGTTTCTCGGTCCCACCGGGGATGTAACTGCAAACCTTCAGCCTGTCTAGAAGCATGGCCGACTCCTCAGGCGCCGCTCATGCCACAACCCAACCGAACTCTCTTATCCCGCGGCAGCCACAGATCGTAAGTACTGCGCTAACACCTATATTCGATAATAGCGCAGAAAACCCTTTTGATGCGCGTTACCCGGAGCAGGCGGCCATTCCCAGCGAGCCGCTGAACGTTTCGCTCATTTTGGGCTTGCAGGGATCGCGTATTAGGCGCAAGAATATGCGTCGGATATTCAAGCCTCGCATGCGCAAGAAGCGGGCAAACTTGTCACGGAGGGATTAGCGGGTGCAGACCATCGTAGTCGCATTGGGCGGTAACGCCATCCTCGCGCGGGGAGAGAAAGGCACGTTCAACGAACAGGTTCGCAATGTCCAGAAGACTGCCACGCAGATAGCACGACTTATCAAGGAAGGCAACAGGGTAGTCATCACTCACGGCAATGGGCCGCAAGTAGGAAACATCCTCATTCAGAACGAGCTCGGGAGCGCCATGGTGCCGCCGATGCCGATGGACGTCTGCGGCGCCGAAAGCCAGGGGATGATCGGGTACATGATGCAGTCTCAGATCCGAAACGCCCTGGCAGAATGCGGACTTCACATCCCCGTCTGCACGGTGGTCACCCAGACCCTCGTGGACCAATCTGACCCTGCCTTTCAAAACCCCACGAAACCTGTAGGACCTTTCAAAGACCGGCTTCACGCCGAGGCCAGGCAGAAGGAGTTCGGCGAAAAGTGGATAGAGGACAGCGGGAGAGGGTGGCGCCGTGTAGTGCCCTCGCCGGACCCCAAAGCCATCGTCGAGGCGGACTCAATCAAGGCCCTGGTGGAAGCCGGGCACGTAGTCATATCCGTAGGCGGCGGAGGGATCCCCGTGATTGAAAACGGGGGAATCCTCCGCGGGGTAGAGGCCGTCATCGACAAAGACCTCGGCGCCGAACGTCTCGCAGCCGCAGTAGGGGCTGACTCGTTGGTCATCCTCACCGACGTGAACGGGGCGGCGGTGGACTACGGCACCCCTCAGGAGCGCTGGCTTGGAGAAGTCACCCTTGAGGAGTTAAGGCGCTACGAAAGCGAAGGCCATTTCCAAAAGGGCAGCATGGGACCCAAAGTGAGGGCCGTGATCAGGTTCATCGAGCGCGGAGGCAAGAGCGGGATAATCGCGGCCCTGGACAAGGTTCTCGAAGCCGTAAGAGGCGAGACCGGGACCAGGGTCTACCGGAGCCTGCGGCAACAGCGAGCCGCGACGTAGCTTAGGCCGGCGAACCCGAAACCGCGTCCGCATCTCCGGGTTGGCTTCATTGTCTGAACCCAGTCCGACTTCTTTCTTCGTCATGTCACATCTCCCTGTCCATGCATACGGTGTTCGTGAAACCGGAAGCGGGGGGATAGTCATGAGGAAGTGGGGGCTGGCCCTTGGAGGCGGAGGGATCTACGGGCTCGCTCACATCGGGGTCCTAGAGGTACTGGAGAGGTGTGGACTCGTGCCCGACGTGATCGCAGGCACGAGCGCCGGCGCGCTTGTCGCGGGGCTTTGGGCGTCGGGCGTCGACCTTACCAGGATAGAAAAAGAGTCCGGCGACGTCTTTTTCAACGACGACATCTACGATGCCGAGATAAAACCCCTTTCCAGGTCCCTTGAGATCACGCAGATGGCCATAGGCGGCCTTGTGGGCGGCTCCCTCATAGAATCCACCGTAGACCGTCTCACGGGAGGAGCGTCCCTCTGCGATGCAAGGATCCCGTTGGCCATTACTTCCGTGGACCTTGAGACCGGATTTCTAGTGGTCTTCACGAACGATCCTCCCAAGTCGAACGCCATGACCGAGTGCCTCAGGGCAAGAGGCAGGATCTACGTGACGGATGCCAAGATCTCAGAGGCGGTCAGAGCGAGCATATCGATACCGGGCGTGTTTGTACCCAAGAAGTTCGCTGAGTTCACCCTTGTGGACGGGGGCGTAAAGGACATGGTTCCGGTCTTTGAGGTGCGCCGGATGGGTGCAGAAGAGGCGGTAGGCGTCGACCTCGGGCTTCACGCTGAACACCCGCAGAAGCCGACAAACCTGCTGTCCGTCTTGTCACGGAGTTTTTCTCTGGCTACAAGAGAAACGACCAAACGCTACCTGCAGGAGCACGCCACGCTGATCCTTGAGCCCGACGTGGTCTCGGTCACCGGCTTCATGACACCTGCCAAAGCCAAGAGCCTTATAAGCGCGGGAAGGGTCTGCGCGGAGAAGGCCCTCGGGAGGCTCTGTCGCATAGTATCGTAGCGGCTGCCGGGCATGGCAGTGTTCGGCTTTGGCCCTGTGCTACCCGTCTCGCCTCGCCGCCACCGCCAGCCAGTCTCCGGTGCCTGTGTAAGGGGTTCCCGCAAGGTCGTCCCAGACCTTCTCGACGGCAAACCCTGCCGCCTTGAGCACTGGCTCAAGTGTCTCTAGGGAGTAGTCGTGGTACCAGTTCCGGTAGACTTTGAGGCCCGTTTCGTCAATGACGATGTACTGGTCCAGCCAGACGTCTTTTTCGGGGTAGTCAAACCCTAGTTCAAGAACCAGGTGCCTGCCCGGCCTCCAGAAGCCGCCGTCGCTTAGATACCACCTGTTGGAGACCCCCTTCTTGCTGCGCAGCGTTCCGGTGGTCACATCGAAAATAAAGACTCCGCCGGCTCTTAGGGCGCGGTAGACCGCCCGGAGAAGCCTATCACGCATCTCATCAGAGAACACGCACAGTTCCCCGTATACCTGGATGGCGACGTCAAACTCATGTTCGAAGTCCATGTCGAGGAAGTTCATGTGCCGGTAATCTATGTCGAGGCCGGCTTGAGCTGCCGAGTTGCGGGCATAGTCAAGCGATCGCTCAGAAATGTCGACCCCCACAACGCACGCGCCACGCCGGGCCATCCGCTCCGCATATAGTCCGGGCCCACACCCAAGGTCAAGCACCCTAAGTCCTTCCTTCAGGAGACCGGAGGCGAAGAGATGGTCGACGGTGGCGTCAATGATCTCCGGACGGCGGCTTGCCGCGTCGTGGCTGGGATCGAGATGCGCCTCTAGCATGGACTTGGATATGTGGGGATCGTCCCAGAACTTCCGCTCGCCGGGCTCGAAGAGGGGCGGCTTCCTGCATATCGGGGCTATGTGACCAAGCAATTCCTTCATGGCATGGCCCTCCGTGACACATAGTGGAGCCGGACGGTTCTCACCATGAGTTTGACGAGAAACGCCGTGTTTGTCCATAGACCGCCGACCTGAGGCCGCCGGGTGGGCAACAGGAAGCCGGCAGACATCTAGTGGCCGGCGGGTAAGCGGGCAGTACACGACCGGCTGCCTGAAGGATATGAGCGTGCAGTAGCCAATACAGATACATCCTATCAATGCGCCCTCACGGAGGTACGAAAATGGTACACAGCAGCACCGGGGTCACCACCGAGCAGCTCATGCAGATTGCCATGGAGATGGCGGGGCAGAGCAAGTTCCCGGCTGACTCAAAGATCCATGTTCCCGGCAAGAACATTAGGAAGATACTGTTTGGAATCGACATGGGAGTAGCCGAACTCCTGGTGGGTAAGCAGCTCGGATATGACTGCGTGATGGCCCACCATCCCGACCCCAGCGTTCTGACGTTTCCGGACATACTCGACCTGCACGTGGACATCGCTGTGCGAAACGGCGTCCCGGAGAACGAGGTCCGCGAAGTAATCGAGAGGATGAAACACAACCAGCGCCTTGCGAGGCACTCGGCCAACTACGACCACGCTCCGTCTTTCGCGCGGCTCCTCAACATGCCGTACCTGAACATCCATAACCCGCTAGATGAAATAGGACGCAAGAGGATGCAGGACGCGATTGACGCTCAATGCGGGCCGGAGGCTACCGTAGACAATGTCGTCGCTGCCCTGAACACGATTGACGAAATCAGGGAAGCCCCGACCAATGTGGAGATCAGGCTTGGGAAGGGCTCCAACAAGGCAGGGAAGACGGTCGTAGCCCACGGAGCGGGGACCAACGGAGGTGCTGCTCTGGCAAGCGTCTATTTCCGGAACGGGATAGACACGCTGGTATACATCCATATCGGGCCGGCCGAGATTCCGAAACTCCAAGCGGAGTTCCCGACGGGTAAGAACTTGGTCATTTCAGGGCACATCGCATCTGACGTCGCAGGCATCAACCCGTTTATCAAGAGACTAGAGGATATGGGGATTGAGGTCACCAGGGTAAGTGGTCTGTAAGTTGCGAAGACCATTGGTCCGGGCCCGGCCGTATCCTTGGCACATAACTAAAAACGCATGTTGACACGGCGTTCCGGGACGAGTATGATAGTGCTTGCTGATCCCCGTGTCGGGATGGCGGAACTGGCAGACGCGTACGTTTGAGGGGCGTATGGTGAACACCGTGGGGGTTCAAGTCCCCCTCCCGACACCATAAACGAATATAGACCCTGCTGGAGAGCAGGGTTTTTGTTTTGACCATATCTTGGCCGGAAGTGCCATGGTATGTTTCTTTTTGCTTACAGACAGGTCATGATTCCCTGCTGACAGAGAACGGGCTGCGTGCCGGCCGCTTTCGACAGGGGTTGACAGGGCCCCTACTGGCCTCGCGAGAACCGCTTGATCAACCCGGGTACCAAAGCGAGATTGTCGACTACGGCATCGGCCCCGGAGTGTTCGGCTGGAGGTTGCCTTTGACAGAAGATAGCCTTCATCCCCATGCGCTTCGGTGCGCGGATGTCCTCGCAGACGCTGTCGCCTACGAAAACGACCTCATGCGGGAGCACTCCTGCCTCTCTTAGCGCCGCCTCATAGATGGCAGGATGCGGCTTACGCCATCCCACAGCCGAACTGTACACCCTGAAATCGATGTAAGGGTACAGCCGGCACTCTCTCAAGAATTCGTCGAGCACGTGGGGCTGGATCGCCGTGTTGGAAACAATGCCCACGCATATGCCCGGAAACTCGGCCCTAAGCCCTGCGAGTACTCCTTCGGATTCAGGGTAAGGCGTAGAGTATCTTGTGAGGTTGCGGCCAAACTCGTCGGCAAGCGACAGACCGGACACTTCTTTGCCGAAGACAAGGCGGATGGCGTCCCTAACGATCACGTGGACGCTTACCTCCGCGAAAGAAGGATGGGCGAAATCCCCGCGCTTGAGGGCTTCGCTGCGGTCAAATCTCGCCTCGGACATGGCCGACACGAGACTCGACTCGAACTCCCGGCGCAGACGGGCGGTTTCATCCTGAGACACTCCATCGAAAAGGTAGCCCGGGAGCCTCTCAGCCGCCTTTCTGGCAGCAGACTCTACTACTTCATCCTTGGCGAGATGCCCGAAGGGGGCCCAGAGGGTCCCTCCGAGGTCGAAGAACACGGCTTTCATCTATTCCCCTCCATCAATTTAGAGGTCTTCGAACCTAGATGCTGACCTCACTCTCCGGTATTGCGGCCCAGCATATACATTCGACGGTCGAGGCAATGCATCCTACGCTTCAAAAAATGAGGCGCACCAAGCGACCACGAAACACGGAGGATCGAGTCGATCTCGCGAAGAAGGCACTTCGGCAGGTTGTTTTTTCGACCTTGAGGTACATAGGGGTGCAACACATGCCGACATCGCGTACACGTAAGAGTGTCCTTGCATGGTTCCTTGTCTTTCTTACTTGCATGATACCTTTGTCCCTGACCGGGGGGTGTAGAAGGGAAACCAGCAGTCAATCCACAGGAACACAGCCGGGACCGGATTCGCCTAACCCAGCCGACCTTCATGCGTCCACAGCAGGCGAACTGAAACGTCTTATCCTGGAAGCTGACGAGTGTAAGGTCGTTGCCCGTGACGTGCCGGGAATGGAAAAGAGGCTCGGCGGAGTCGAGAGGGAGGAACTGGCTGAGATCCTAGAGCAGTGCCTCTCCGAAGGCCCGAGTTGGACGGAGGGAACTGAGCCGTCTCCACCGGTGCAGCCGTATCCGGATTACGCCATAACCCTCCGCAACGACGATTCGACGCTGCAGATTACTTGGCAGGGGAGACTGATCCAGGCGGACGCGCTGAAGTTTCTCGACACGGAAGACCTGGCCCTGTACAGACACCTGGCAACAGTCCTGCCCGCACCAGATCCTCTCGAGCTCGGCGACCCATACACGCTGTTCTACTATGAACTCGTGACCACTCCCGAACTCGATGACGAGATGCACGTCTCGCTGGTCCTAACCAGGACCATCCTTGCGGGCGAAAAGCTGGGCACCGTCCCGGATGACGCGGGCGAACCATGGTTTGAGGTGGTGTTTTACTGTCTGGAAGGCGACTCCTTAGGCGTGTGTCAATGCCGAGTACCCGTCTACGAGCATGGGTTTCTCCTCAACCGGCAGTACTATAGACTTAACGATGCAGGCCTCCGCTGTGCGAGAGCAGTCTTGGATGCTCCGTTGGTGGAACTGGAACAGCGAAAGGAGAAGTTTTCCACGCCGAAGTATGAAGTGCGGGTTCTCACCTTTCCTGTTTGTTCAAACCAAACCGCCGACCACGCTCGCTGACCTGCGGGCGCTGAACTCCAGGTATCGTGAGGACACGAAAACCCGAGTTTATGGTACTGTAGTTTAGTGCAGTAAACTCCGGAGGTTCCTTTCGTGGCCGATACAGAGAAACAGGTAGCAGACGATAAGGCCGTCTTGGCGGCGCACAACAGGAAGTTCTTTATCGCTGACGGCACGTTTTTCAGCCTCGGTTCATCTTTCATCGACGGTAATACGGTGCTCCCAACCTACGTGAGCACCCTGACCAGTTCACCTTTGCTCATAGGCCTGGTAAGCACCATCCGCAGTTTTGGATATCTGGTGCCCCAGCTCTTCGTTGCCGGCTATATACAGAGGCTGTCTAAGAAAAAACCCTTCATGATGGCAACTGGCCACGTCATGCGGGCAGCCGCAGCAGGTATGGCTCTCTCGTCTCTCTTGGCGGGCACGAGCAAAGGCTTGTCTCTGGGAATCTTCTACGTGTGCCTGATCCTGACCGCTTTCTTCGACGGCTTCGGCGGTTTGCCGTGGATGGATTTGGTGGCCCGCACCATCCCGGCCGAGACTCGCGCCGGTCTCTTTGGCACGATGCAAGCTCTCGGGGGAATCTCCGCTTTCGCCGCCGGGTTCCTGACACGCTACCTCCTGGCCATGGAAGCGCGGTACCCTGTGAACTACGCGATGGTTATGGCACTGGGCGCTCTGGGGCTGTACGGTTCGCTCGGGTCCATGCACTTCCTCAAGGAGCCACCTTCGCGCGAGCCGGAAAAGGTGGTTCCCATGGCGGAGTATCTCCGGCGGCTTCCCGAAGCCTGGAGCATGAACCCTCTCTTTAGAAGGCTTATAGTGGTCCGGGTACTGCTCGGCGGCCTGTACTTCGCTTTGCCGTTCTTCGCCATCCACGCTCAGAAGGATTTGGGTTTCCCCGCGGCGACCGTAGGGCTGTTTGTCTCGGCGCAGATGGTCGGCAACGTTGTGGGAGGTCCCCTTTGGGGATACCTTGGAGACAAGAGGGGAGCCTTCTGGGTGATAAGGCTGGTAGCGGTGATGGTCTTGGGAACGGGATCTCTCGCCCTGGTCGCGAGAGCGGCGTACTTCGCGGGTCTCGCGGCGGTCGCCTATGCGGCATACTTCCTCTTGTACTTCTGCCTGGGCGGAGCCTTCGGCGGCATCTGGATCGGCTTCACCAACTATACCCTGGATATCGCTGATGAGGGCATACGGGCGACCCTGATTGGCCTCCTTAACACCATCGCGGCTCCGCTTACGTTGTTTACCATGGCCGGAGGCTGGCTGCTTGCCCGGACCGGGTACGCCGCTTTGTTCACCCTCGAAGCCTCTATTGCGTTCCTCGGATGCATAATGGCTTGGAAGATGCCGGACTCACGGGAATACAGGCGCGCGGAGAGCATGTAGGGACCGCAAATCCACTGGATTTGCCGCAGCTACCCTTAGAGGCTACACCCCTTCGGCCCACACGAACGCACACCAACGCACACAGGCGCGAGAAATAATTAGCTAATTAACCGACAAGAGGTTGCTCTTCACGGTGTACGATGATATGGTGTGCTTGAAGGGGTTGTGCCTGTGCGCACGAGTACAATTTGTGTGCCACCTCAGCCTCTTTCACCGCTCCTATACGGTTCTCCGGGTCATGCGAGAAGACACGGAGAACGGTGGGATGGGCTCACGCTCATCCCCTTTTTTTTGCCGGAAACTTCCTGCGAACTCCTCTGGAGGATGTTAAGACTCCGCCTGTCGAATACCCCTTTGGTGGTGTTGCTGCTGTGTGGGATGAGGACCGGTTGGGCGAACCGTTGCCGGAGAGAACAGAGGGAAAAGAACGTCCTATAGACCCTTTCGACCCCCCCAAAGCTCACCTCCTGGGCATGCTCCTCATCATGTTCCTGGGTGGGGTCATTAACGAATGGCTGCCCAGCACATTAGTGTTTTGTCTTTCTTCCTGGTTCGTGATCTCGCGAAAGCGAGGAGCGCCGGCCCACGTGTTCCGCCTTTACCCCGTTAGTCCCTCGGTGTTGGCCTTTCCTATAGCCCTGGCGCTGGTTTTCTGGTCTCTGGAAGTCTTGGTCCTGGAAGGCGTGGACCTACTTACCCGGGGCTTGCTTAGCCATTGGGGACACCTTTTCCCGTCTCCCATAGACAGCCGCCTTACGTTCTCGGTATTCGTGACTGCCTCCGTCCTGGTCCCGTTAGGGGAAGAGATGTTCTGGAGAGGCTTCTTTTCGTACGCGCTGAGGCCGCTTGGCACTGGTTGGGCGGTGGTGCTGCCGGCAGTCTTCTTCGCACTGTTTCACCATCCGCTAGGCATTCCTGGGGCTTTCTTGGTTGCCGTGATAGCAGGCGTACTCACGGCAAGACATGATTCCATAGTACCCGCAGTTGTCTTCCATGCAACCGGGAACGCCTATATGTGCTTGCTCTCGGCTATAGGTAACAGGTACGGGAAGGACGTCGCCAACGTGCTCTACTACTCGATTTGCGTTTCCGGAGCGCTCTTGGTCCTAAAGATTAGGCCCGAAATCGCGAGACTCTGGCATGATGTAAAACAGGTCTTCCGCGATTTCGGGTCCCGTGCGTTCGGCAAGAACTTCAGGCTACTCTTCCGGCACTGGTCATATATCCTAATCGTGCTCGAGATCGCCCTCACCGTCGCCACTGTAATCGTGACCACGGTGACAGGCGAGCCAGTTGGAATTCCGTAACTCCCGCCTCGTTACTTGTCCGGGCTCAGGTTCTCGATCGTGATAAGGGCCTTGTGCCCGTTCAGGTCCCAAGCGTCGGCAGAAGCGACGTCGCCTTCCTTGAACTCGAGCTCGTCACACAGGGTGTCTCCCGTGATGTAGTCCTTGTGAATCCTGACCGCCTCGCCGACAACGGCGTCGCTCTCTATGGACATCCTGATATGGTCGGTAACGTTGAACCCCTTGTTCTTCCTGGTCGTTTGGACCTTGGAGACTATCTCGCGGGCAATACCCTCAAGCATCAGGTCGCGTGTTATCTCGGTGTCGAGAATGGCGAAGGTGTCTCCGGCCGTCTCAACGGCAAAGCCCTCACGCGGCGTGATCCGTACCTGGAGGTCTTCGGGAACCAGGGCGACCTGCTCCGTACCGACGGCAGGGGCTTCGCCGGGTATCTCTACCACTATCTTGCCTTCCTTCTCAAGTCGCTCTACCATCTCCGAGGGGCTAACGGACGACAGCGCGGCGGCGATAGACCGGAGCCGCTTTCCAAACTTAGGACCGGCCACCGGGAGGTTGAGCTTCACCTCGTAGTCCACGTACCTGCCGAGATCGTCCACATACTCAACGGCTTTGACGTTCAGTTCTTCCTTGACAAGGGCTTCAACGGGCTCAAGTACGGGCCTAGACTTCCCGTTGACCAGTACTTTGGAGAGAGGCTGCCGCGTCTTTATCTGCACCTTATTGCGGACAGCGCGCCCCAGCGAAACGAGTTTGATGACGAGCCCCATCTTGTCCTCAAGCGCCTTGTCGATTAGGGACTCGTCGGGCTCGGGGTAGAACTCGAAGTGGACCGACTCATAGGCCTTGCCCTGAGTGAGGTTCAGGTAGATATCTTCGGCCAAATAGGGCGCGAAGGGCGCCATCATCTTGGCGACACCCAGGAGAACCTCGTGCAAGGTGACATAGGCCGCCTTCTTGTCGAGGTCGAACTCGTTGGACCAGAACCGCTCCCTGTTGCGCCGGACGTACCAGTTGGATACCTCGTCGACTACGAACTCCGAGATCGAGCGCACCACTTTCGTGAGCTCGTAGGATTCCATATCTTCGCGGATAGCCTTGGCTAGAGAGTTCATCCGGGAGATGACCCACCTGTCGATCTCCGGACGGTCCTTTACCGGGACCGAAAGCTCGTTGGGATCGATACCGTCGATGTTGGCGTAAAGCGTGAAGAACGCATAGACGTTGAGCAGCGTCCCGAAGAAGCGGGAGGCTACTTCACGCACCCCGTCCTCATCGAACCTGGTGGGAACCCACGGCGGAGAGACGGCTACCAGGTACCAGCGCAAGGCGTCAACGCCGAACTTGTCGATCATGTCCCACGGGTCAACTACGTTCCCTCTGGACTTGGACATCTTCTGGCCGTCCTTATCGAGCACGAGGTCGTTGACCAGCACTGACTTGAATGAAGACCGGCCAAAAAGGAACGTGGAGATGGCCAATAGGGAGTAGAACCATCCACGTGTCTGGTCAAGGCCCTCGCAGATGAAGTCGGCGGGGAAGAGCTCGTGGAAATCGTCTTTGTGCTCGAACGGGTAATGCCACTGGCCGAAGGGCATGGAGCCCGAGTCAAACCAGCAGTCGATGACCTCGGGAGTGCGGGACATGAGACCGCCGCAAGAGCACTTTAGATGGATGCCGTCCACGTAGGGCCTGTGCAGGTCGATGGTCTCAGGATCGACCTTCTCCACTGCCCGCTCCGCCAGTTCCCGGCGCGAACCTACGGAGGTCAGTTCTCCGCACTTCTCGCACCGCCAGATGTTAAGGGGGGTACCCCAATACCTGTTTCTCGAAAGCGACCAGTCTACGAGGTTCTCCAGCCAGTCACCGAACCGGCCCTTACCCACATGCTCGGGATACCACCGTACTTCCTTGTTGGCCGCGATGAGCTGGTCTTTGTACTTGGTCGTCGCGATGTACCAGGACTTCCTCGCATAGTAGAGGAGGGGAGTATCGCACCGCCAGCAGTGGGGGTATGAGTGGGTGAGGCGCTCCTTCTTGAAGAGCTTGCCCTCTTCCCTAAGGTGCCTGATGATCTTCGGGTCCGCTTCCTTCACGAACTCGCCCGCCCAATGCGTGACCTCGGGGACGAACCGTCCCTGCTCGTCAACCAAGTGGACGAGAGGGATGCCGTACTTCTGGCACGTCTTGTAGTCGTCCTCACCGTATGCCGGAGCCGTGTGGACCAAACCCGTACCTTCTGTGGTCATAACGTAATCCCCGAGCGTGACGTAGAAAGCCTTGGCTTCCAACTTCTCCGCTTCCACGAAGGGGAAGAGCTGCTCGTATTCCAGGTACTCAAGGTCCTTGCCGGGGAACTCCTCGAGGATCTCGGCGTCCTTCCCGAGGACCGCTTCCACCCGGTCCTTCACCAAGTAATAGACATCATCGCCCAGCCTCGCCCTTACGTAGGTAGAATCGGGGTTAACCGTCACGGTGACGTTGGAGGGGAGGGTCCACGGCGTCGTGGTCCAGATAAGGAGGTACTCGTTTGGCCGCCCCTTCACCTTCAGCCGGACGTAGATAGAATCGATCGTCTCGTCCTTGTACCCTTGCGCGACCTCGTGAGAAGCCAGCGGAGTGCCGCACCGCGGGCAGTAGGGAAGGATCTTGTGGCCTTCATAGATGAGACCTTCCTCGAAGTAACGCTTAAGGATCCACCAGACCGTCTCCACGTAATCGTTGTCCATGGTGATGTACGGGTTGTCTAGGTCGACCCAGTACCCGGTCCGCTCGGTAAACTCGCGCCAGAGCTTCTCGTAGGTCAGGACAGACTGGCGGCACTCGGAGTTGAACTTCTCAATCCCGTATGCCTCGATCTCAGGCTTGCACGTAAGCCCAAGCTGTTTCTCGACTTCGATCTCCACGGGCAAGCCGTGAGTGTCCCAGCCTGCCTTGCGGTGGACCTGAAAGCCCTGCATGGTCTTGTAGCGGCAGGCGATATCCTTAAGAGTTCGAGCCATCAGATGGTGGATGCCCGGCCTCCCGTTGGCCGTCGGAGGACCCTCGTAGAATATCCATCTCGGACTGCCTTCCCGCACGGCCACGCTCTTCATGGCGATATCGTTGTCTTTCCAGTACTGGAGGATCCGGTTTTCTACCTCGTTTACTGACCTTTTGGGGTCTACCTCTTTGAATAATGCCATGTACAGTCCTCCTTCGGCTGATAATCCCTCTCCGGCCTGCCGGACCGGCCGCCCTCTCGGGCCACATGGTTTTTGTTCCAACAAACAAAAATCGCCCTGCACGGGGCGACTTGTCTCGCGGTACCACCCAGCTTAGCGCGCAAGTCACTAATCTCACGCGCTCACTTTACTGCCTTCTAACGTTGGCAAGGCGGGCAGGTCTACTCGGCAGGAGGCCGCCCGGCTCGGCCGGTGTGGGAGCGTTGCCCTACGGTCTATAGTTCCTGCCGTTTCGGCTGCCGGCTCGGGGGTGATATTCGGGAGCCCCTGAGCACCGGCTTTTCACCGTCCGCCGGCTCTCTTGGCCCGGAAGACTCCTTACTCGTCCCCGTCATAGCCCAATTCTTATTTCCTCATCATACTGAACCGACTGAGGATAGGCTATACCTACCCTCGTTGTCGAGATTCTACCACTTGATTCTGAGAAATGCTAGGGATCTCCGTGGGAGGTATCGCCTCCGCCCGTGTCGAACAGCCCCTGGGGGTGTGGTGTTGAGTAGGACGGCGCTGTTTGACCTGGACGGAACCCTTCTCCCGGTTGAGACCGAGTTCTTCCTCAAGCACTACATGGACGCTCTGGCCGAATACTTCGCCAGCCTTATGTCCGGCGAAGAGTTTCGCAAAGCGCTCCTTGGGGCTACATATGAGACTATAGCCAACCTCGATCCTTCGACAGGCAACCTACAGGCTTTCGCGACGTCGTTCGCGCGTCTTTCGGGCCTACCGTGGGACACGGTGTGGCCCATCATCGAGAGGTACTACGTTGACAGGTATCCGAAGCTCCGGGTGCACGTTCCGGACAACCCGGTAGCAAGGGACGTTGTAAGACAGTGCGTGGAGAACGGCTGGCGCATAGTCCTGGCCACCCAACCGCTTTTCCCCGAAACCGCAACGCGGGAGCGCATGAGGTGGTGCGGCATCGATTCACTGCCGTGGGAGATGATCACCACACTGGACAACATGCATTTCTGCAAGCCGCACCTTGAGTACTACCGCGAGATCGTCGAGGCGTTGGCTCTTGATCCCTTGAGGTGTGTCATGATCGGGAACGACATGCAGGAGGACATGGTGGCAAAGGCAATCGGGATGAAGACCTTCTTGGTAGAAGACTTCCTCATCGACAGGGGAGAGGACCTTAAGCCCGACGGTCGGGGGAGATTGGCGGATGTCCCCGGCGCCATTCTCCGCCTGATCCCGAACTAGCACTTGCGATATGAGAGGGGCCGGATCATCTCCGGCCCCTGTTTGCTCAACCAATTCCAGGCACACGGTCTCTTCGCCGAATACTCCCGGGCGAGCCGGTGCCCTCCGGGAAGCGTCACTTCTTCTCCGCGTTCTCCTCGAGCACTTTGCCGGCGTTTTCGATGTACTCCCTCGTCTGTTTCTTGATGCTCTCGGGGATCTCCCTCGGGAACGGGAAGGAGACCGCATTGGCCATCCTGCCCGTGAAATCAAGGACGAAATCACCCAACATGGCCAGGTGCTTCGCGTCAATATCGTGGACGGTGTCGGCCTTGGTGTGGATGGGACCGCCGCCTCCGCGGGCGAATGTCACCGACGGCACACCCTTGTGGCCCAAGGGGATGCAGTCGCCGCTATAGATGGAGGAACGGGCGCCCAGTCCGATCCCGTATTCCTTGCCCATGACATCCAGGTAGTTCAGCACCTTATCCGATGCCATCACCGAAGCGTTGTTTGTGCCTATGATGCCGCCCGCCACGTCCACGTTGACCATGAAGACGTGCTTCTTGAGTTCACTCGCGTGCTTTTCGATGTATGCCCAGCTGCCTTTGAGGCCCAGTTCCTCGGTTCCGAACCAGACAAACCTGAGGGTACGCTTAGGTGGATTTGCTTTGAAGTGGCGGGCCATCTCGAGGATGGTCACAGAGCCCGCCGCGTTGTCGTGGGCGCCGTCTATGTCGTACACGCTGTCGAAATGCGCTCCGACCAGGATAATCTCGTCGGGTTCCGAAGTCCCCGGAATCTCCACCACAACGTTCCGCGACATGGTTTTGAACTCGTCCTGAGAGACAAACAGACGGACTTTGGTGGCGCCTCTACGGATGAGGTCGAGGCCGTCTTCGTAGCGTATCCACGCGCTGGGCAACTTGCCGAAGCGTTCGAACTGGAAGGAGTTGACCGCAAGGTTGAAGAGGCCCGCGCCCTGGCGGCCGATGAGTATGCGTCCTAGGACACCTTTCTTCTTGCTGCGTTCGTAACCTTTCGCGCCGCCGTTACCGGTAGCCAGGGTGATGCAGCCCTCCACGTCATTTATGAATTCCACGGTACCGGTCTCTATGTACTTGAGCGGGGCTTCTATCCCTTCGGGAGGGGTGCAGCCGCTTAGCCCCAGAGCCGATGCCTCGATATCGGCCGTGTAGGGCTCCAGGACCTGCAGTTTGGCCACAGGGTTTGCGAACGACCATATCTCAAACTCTTCGATCCTCGGGTCCAGTCCGATCGCGCGAAGCTCATCGGCGATCATCTCCGCGGCCTTCTTCTCGCCCTCGGAACCGCCCAGCCTGGGGAAGGAAATCCGCTTCAGGAAATCCATCGCTCTATTGCCGTCGATGGGCACGGTATCATTTCTCCCTTCTTTTCGTCTTCTGGCCTACTCGCTTGCCTATTGAGAGGGACCGCCGCCCGGCGGTCCCTGTTCACTTCTCCGTAAGGCGAAACTATGCCTCTTTACTGGCCTGCGGCCGCTGTCAAGGCAGCTTCCCTGTCTGCCAGCCACTGCTCGTAGATCTGGTTGAACTCCTCGGTGCTCACGGCGTGGTCGAGTACTCTCGCGTACTTAAAGAGCATCCCGTTGAGCGACAGGCTCCAGGGCTGGCTGAAGGGCATGAGCTTCGTGGCCTGGTATCCGCCGCCGCCCACGGCGTAAGGTATAAGCACGGCTTCGTTTATGAGGAAAGCCTCTGCTTCGGCGAACAGCTCGAACCGTCTCCTCGCATCGAGGACCTCCGCCCGCGCCTCTTCGATCATCTTGGCGTAGACGTTCTTGCCGTCCTCGTCCATGTACTCGGTGGCAATCTCGAAAGAGCTCCACAGATGGCTGTTTCCGGGCATGAACACTCCTGTGTAGGCGTCGGGGTCCACAAACCCCGGACCGGCGTTGCACTCCTGTATCGCGTACATCCCGGAACGTCTCGATGCCGTGAGAAAGTTGGTGGGCGGATAGCTTATGGGGATGACGTCGATATAGTCAGACCCCAAAAGGTTCTCAAGCTGCTGTTCGATAACCTGGACCCTGTTGGCCCAGTCGCTGCTCGACGAGTTGAAAGGCATGGGCATCTTGACCGGGAATTTTGCCTTTCCGGCCAGCTCCTGCTTCGCGATATCCCGGTACTTGAGGGCTTCGTCCGGGATGAAGCTGTCCCTGGACGAGATCTCTTTCATGGGACCTATGTCGGTGAAGTCAACGCCGTCCACATTGGTGAACATCCTCGGTGTGAACGTATTGCTGAGCCGCCTGTCAGGATCGTACGGTTCCGAAGTCAGCATGGCGGCCCTCCGGTCTAGGGCGTAGAAGATTGACCTCCGGAAGTTGGCGTTGTTGACGACGATCCTCCAGTTTTCGGGCTCATACTCCTCTTCAAAGCGTGGGTCGAAATTAAAGAGGTAGAAGTAGCTGTACCAGCTGGTCGGGGCAGGCGACACGAGGTCCTTCCTCGCAGGGTCGTTCATCCAGTCGGCGATGATGGATGACGAGATGCCCGCAGAGGTGATCTCTCCGTTGAGGAACAGGTCCGGGGCCAGCGTCCCTGCTTCCTTGTTGTACTTGTAGTAGAGCCTCTTTATGTAGACATGGTCTTTGTCCCAGTACGTCTCGTTCTTCTCGAAAACCCGCTGGTTCTGCGGTTCGAAGACCGTCAGGATGTACGGACCGCAATAGAGCAAGTTCTTGTTGTCGACGCCGAACTTCTCGCCGGCTTCGGCCAGGAACTGACCGTTGACGGGGAAAAAGGTAACCCAAGTGAGCATCGTGAGGAAGTAGGGTACGGGCGCCTTGAGAGTGTACTGGAGGGTGTACTTATCGAGGGCCTTGACGCCTACCTCGCTAAAGTCGGTGATCTCTCCTTTGAAGTACTCCTCGCTGTTCTTTATGGCCGTGAACGCGAAGTTGGCCACGCGGGAGGCGTTGGCGGGGTCAAGCATGTACTTCATGGCATCGACCCAGTCCTGGGCCGTTACCTCAGCGTACTCCTTGCCTTCCCATGTGACCCACTTAACTCCGGGACGGATCTTGAACGTCCAGACGAGACCGTCTGGGCTCACTTCCCAAGATTCGGCCAGAGCGGGTTTCAGTACACCTAAGTTATCGTACTCAACCAAGCCGTCGACGCAGTTGGCCGCAGCTCCGGCTTCCGCCGTGGTGGATGTGACGAGATAGTTGAGGGTCGTCAGTTCTCCGGAGTACACCGCGTAGTAGTCCCCCGACTCCACTGCGGCCGGCGGAGGCGGGACGTTCGAGCTAGTGCACCCGGAGAGAACCAGGGCCAGTAGAAGAAATGTGGCTGCGATTTTCTTCATGTCGGTCCTCCGTTCTGGTACGTGATTCGAGAGCCGGACGGGCGATCCGGCGAGACAAAGGGGTATTCACTTCCGCAGGATGAATATCCTGCGGCACACGTAATTTTCGCCTCATCAATCACCGCCTGCCGCCCGCCTGCGCTATCCGGACCGTGACTCCCGGAAGACCTCTAGGCTCCGCTCGAGGATCCCGTTCATGTGCGCGATGGCCATTCCGTAGTTGGTGATGGGCACCCCGTGGTCTTTTGCGCATGCCTGGCGGTACCTCACTTCACGTTCCGTAAGCATGCAGCCTCCGCAGTGGACTATGAGGGAGTAGCGTGACAGGTCCTCGGGGAAGTCGCCGCCGGATGCGAACTCAAAGCTCAAGTTCCCCCGGGTCTTTTTCGCGGTGTAGGCCTTGATCCAGGCCGGGAGCTTGACCGTACCTATGTCGTTGCACTGCCTGTGGTGGGTGCAGCCCTCGGCAATAAGCACCGTGTCGCCCTCAGAGAGGCGGTCCAGCATGAAGGCCCCGTCAGCCAGCCTGTCGAGGTATCCTTTGTGCCGGGCGAACAGTATGGAGAAAGATGTGAGGTAAACGTCTTCCGCGAGGACGGCGGAGACGTGGGAAAACACCCGGCTGTCGGTGATAACCAGTCGCGGCTTCCTGCCCAGTGAAGAAAGGGCGCCCGCCAACTCCGTGTCCTTGACCACCACCGAGACAGCGCCTGCCTCAAGCAGATCTCTTATGGTCTGCTGCTGGGGGAGGATGAGCCTGCCTTTGGGCGATCCTTCGTCGACCGGGACCACAAGGACAACGAGGTCCAGCAGGGAAACCAGGTCGGAGACGATCGGCCGCGGCGGCGTGTCTCGTCGCGCGCGGCGTGCGATGAGTTCCTTAAGCGCGTCAATGTTCATCCCCGTCTTAGCGCTCACCCAGATCTCGTCCGGCCCCGACGGGAGACTCCCGGCCTGAGAACCCGGTCTGGCCAGATCCGCTTTGTTATAGGCGACGATGTAGGGGATACCCTTGTCACGAAAGCGGTCAATCATCGCCCGGTCGTAGGCGGTCATGCCTTCGGTTGCGTCCACAACCAGGACGGCTATGTCGGTCTTGTTGAGCACCCGGTAGGTCCTCTTGACCCTGAGGGTGCCCAGTTCCCCCTCATCATCGATCCCGGCGGTATCGATCATCACCACCGGTCCAAATGGAAGTAGTTCCATGGGCCTCAGGACCGGGTCCGTTGTCGTGCCTTTGATATCCGACACGATGGCCACATTCTGCCCCGTAACGGCATTTACAAGGCTCGACTTTCCCGTGTTTCGTTTGCCGAAAAAGCCAATGTGGGTTCTGTTCGCCGATGGCGTGCTGCTCAAGCTCATAGGTGGCACCCCGCCCTCCATAGACTCCGGTTCGACTCCAACTCGACTCCAAGTCCCGAACTACTACACCCTGAAGTCCCGCTCGCCCGCCTCAATCCCGGTCAGATTCTTGCGGGTTATCTCTCTCAGCCGCTCGTGAGGTATTTCCTCGACCTCACGCCGCAAGAGGGCCTCTCCTACGTCCCTGGTAAGGGGAGAAGCGTAATCCATCAGGTATTCCTTTAGGGTCATAAGGGCGTTGGGCTGACAACGCAGGTGGATGTTGCCCGCCTTGGCGAGGTCCATGAAAACCTCTCCGGTCCTTCCCTCGCGGTAGCACGCCGTGCAGAAGCTGGGGATGTACCCTAGTTCCATGAGCCAGCGGACGACTTCGTCCAGTGTCCTTCTATCGCTCACCTCAAACTGCGATGAGTCTTCCTCCGGAAGCTCGTCTTCCACGTAACCTCCCACGCTGGTCCGGGATCCACCGCTTATCTGAGATACCCCGAGCCTGAGGACTCGTTCTCGGACTCTGGGGCTCTCTCTGGTGGAAACGATTATGCCTGTATACGGTACGGCAACTCGAATACAAGCCACGATCTTGGCAAATGTATCGTTATCTATCCCGTTGTCGAATTCGTGCGGGTCTATATCGTCAGCCCTACACAGCCTGGGGACGCTTATGGTGTGTGGGCCGACGCCGTAGACGGCCTCAAGGTGCTCCGCGTGCATGAGGAGCCCTACGAAATCGTAACGGTAGAGTCCTAAGCCGAATAGAACTCCGAGCCCGACGTCGTCTATGCCGCCCTGCATCGCCCTATCCATGGCCTCGGTGTGGTAGGCATAGTCGCTCTTGGGTCCCCAGGGATGGAGGCGTCTGTACTCTTCCTTGTTGTATGTCTCCTGGAAGAGGACATAGGTCCCGATACCCGCTTCTTTCAGTCTTCTGTAGTTCTCCACGGTCGTAGCGGCGATGTTCACGTTTACCCGCCTTATGGCGCCGTTCTTGTGCTTTGTGCTGTAAATAGTCTCGATGCTCTCAAGGATATACTCGATTGGGCTTTGTTCCGGGTGCTCGCCCGATTCTAATGCCAGCCTTTTGTGGCCCATGTCCTGCAGCGCTATTACCTCTCGCCGTATCTCCTCTTGAGAGAGCTTCTTGCGCGGTATGTGCTTGTTGATCGCGTGATAAGGGCAGTAGACGCAGCCGTTCACGCAGTAGTTTGAGAGATAGAGAGGGGCGAAGAGGACTACGCGGTTCCCGTAGATCTTCCTCTTAATCTCTTCCGCAAGAGCGAATATCTCCCTGCTTTTCTCCTCAATGGTGCAATCTAGGAGCACCGCGGCTTCCCGGTGGGAAAGACCTTTTCCGGCTCTGGCTTTCTCGATGATGTCGTCTATGAGATTAGCGTTGGACCTGTTCTCCCACGCATACGCGAGGGTGTCCATGATCTCTGTGTGAGAGATGAACTCCTCGGCTCTAGTCGACTTGGGGTCGTAGTGAGGTCGTGACCCAGCATTTGCGGAACATGAAGCAGGCTTTCCGGTCTCACGCATTTTGTGATCTTCCTTTCTTTCCGGTCAGGCTGTGCCTTCCCGGTCAGTAGGTGTACGCGATTCCCTGGTTGTGACTTGGAGTGTGACGCCGGCAAGGATTCCGGCCGCAATTCCGGCTACGACTCTGACTGTCGCGACGGCTGAGGCGCAGGCCACTGCTCCGGCGGTACGAAATCCCCTCGGTCAACAACCACGCTGTATCCGAGCGCACTAACCACCTCCTTCAGCTCGTCTAGGGCCTGGGCAGACTCGGCCCCCGCAATGGCTTTGTTGTCGTACAGGAGGTATTTGCTCCTCACGCCGGCCGGCGACAGGTTGGGCATGACTACGTTAGCCCCTGCGAGAAGGCCCAGTACCCTACCTTTGGGGTCTACGGTTGCCAGCGCGGTCGTTGCCGGCAAGAGCACGCTGGGGAGCATGAGCCGGGTAAGTCCAAGCATGAACAAGGTAAGCTCCAGAGTCCCGGGGGGCTCCCCTGCAAGAGGCGTCGCATGGTGCGGCATGAAAGGACCGATGCCCACCATTTGGGGCTTCAGCTCCTGCATGAAAACCATGTCTCGGGCTAGATGCTTGGGCGTCTGGTAGGGGGAACCCACCATAAAGCCGCACCCTACCTGGTAACCGATGTCTTTCAGGCTGAAAAGGCATCTTTTCCTCTCCACGGGAGACTGAGACGGGGGATGGAGCCGCGCGTAGTGATCGTCGTCTGCCGTCTCGTGGCGAAGGAGGTACCGGTCGGCCCCTGCCTCAAAGAGCCTGCGATAACTCGCGTGGTCTCTCTCGCCGACGGACAACGTGACAGCACAGTCGGGGAACTCCCTCTTTATGCCGCGGATAATACTGCATAGCCGTTCGTCGGTGAAGTAGGGGTCTTCGCCGCCTTGTAGGACGAAAGTCC
>DUSU01000105.1 GCA_012842425.1 Candidatus Fermentithermobacillaceae bacterium
AGTCCTACCGCTAGGGATGTCGCGAGCCATCGCAGTTGCTAACCAGAAAGGCGGTGTGGGGAAGACCACTACCGCCGTAAATCTAGGAGCTTGTTTGGGTGACTTAGGCCGCTCAGTACTCCTGGTCGACCTTGATCCCCAGGGAAACGCCACCAGCGGGTTGGGGGTCGACCGGAGGGCGATGGATGTCTCCATATATGATTGCCTCGTGAACGATGCGGAACCGGTAAAGGCCCTGAGGGCCACCGAGTTCAGGGGGCTTTGGCTCCTTCCCTCGTCACTGAACCTGGCGGGGGCAGAGATAGAACTCGTTCCCATGATGTCCCGGGAGACCAGGTTGCGAAGGGTCATCGGGAAGATCAGGGATAACTACGATTACATCCTCATTGACTGCCCGCCCTCGTTGGGTCTTCTCACGGTGAACGCCCTGACGGCCGCCGACTCAGTGCTCATACCCATCCAGTGTGAATACTACGCCCTGGAAGGGCTTTCTCAACTACTGAACATAATCAAGCTGGTCCGGAACAGGCTCAACTCAAGCCTTGATCTTGAGGGCGTTCTACTGACCATGTTCGACGCCCGGACAAACCTTTCGCTCCAGGTCGCTGAGGACGTAAAGAGATACTTCAGAGATAAGGTGTACCGGACGATAATCCCACGTAATGTTCGCCTGTCTGAGGCGCCGTCCCACGGTAAGCCGATTACCATCTACGATTCGAGGTCCAGAGGCGCCGAGGTATACAGAGAGCTCGCGGAGGAGGTTGTGAGGCGTGTCGAAGAAGGGATTGGGTAGGGGGATAGAGGCGCTCATTCCGGCTGACCCCCAGTCGCTGGATACTCCTATCGTTGAGCTTGACCCTACCGAGATCAAACCCGACCCGTTGCAGCCGAGGCAAGTCTTTGACGAGGCAAAGATAGACGAATTGGCTGCCTCACTCAAAGAACACGGAGTCATCCAGCCGCTTATCGTCAGGCGAGTAGGGGGTACATACAGGCTCGTCGCGGGAGAGAGAAGACTCAGGGCCGCCCTGAAAGCCGGCATTGACAAAGTACCCGTTGTTCTAAGGGAAATGGACGACAGGGAAGCCATGGAGGTCTCGCTTGTAGAGAACCTTCAGAGAGAAGAGCTGGGGCCCTTGGAGCAAGCTGACGCTTTTCAGAGGCTGATTGACGAGTTCGGGCTGACTCAAGAAGAGGTTGCGGCGCGAGTGGGGAAGAGCCGGCCAGAGGTTGCCAACACGGTGAGGCTCTTGAAGCTCGAACCTGAGGTCAAGAAACTGATCGCCGACGGCAAGTTGACCGGTGGACACGGAAGGGCCTTGGTAGGACTGAGCCGGGCTGAGCAGATCAAGGCCGCGAACAGTGTGGTCGCCAAGGGGCTTTCGGTCCGGAAAACCGAGGAACTTGTAGCGGGCCTCTCCAAGGGAAAGAAGGTGAAAACCAGCCCGCCGGTTCCTGTGAGGCGCCGCGACGCAGAAGAGATCCTGTCGGCAGCCATCGGCAACCAGGTTCAGGTCAAAGTGCACGGAGAGAAGGGCACCATAACCATACCCTTCTTCAGTGAAGAAGACCTGGAGCGCATAGTTGAGATGATCGAGAAAGGGAGCAAGTCATAGACCGGCTCCCTTAAGTGTTTCACGTGAAACATAGACAAAACAGCAGCATAACGATTGTATTTGCGCCTCGATACCGGGGCGCGTTGCACAAGGAGGATATAGTATGCCACTCGAACGCCTGCTGAGGCCTGTCTGGGCCGACGTGGACCTAGCCGCGTTCCGTGCCAACGTTCAAACCGTAGCCGACCTTGTACCCAAAGGGACGGGCGTGATGCCGGTCATAAAGGCCGACGGATACGGCATCGGGGCAACCATGGCCGCCAGGGCTGTCCGCGACCTCCCTTCGGTGGTCGGGTTTGCGGTGGCTACCCCCGAAGAAGCCCTCAGGCTTAGGGGCGACGGCATTCAGGAAACCATCCTGGTGCTCGGGCCCGTGACCGCTATTGCTGCTCAAGAGCTCGTGAGTGCAGCAGTCTCGGTAGCTATAGCGTCGGTCCAGGGGCTCAAAGACGCCATGTCGGCAGGAAAAAAAGCGGGCTTGATACCCAAGATCCATCTCAAGATAGAGACAGGCATGGGTAGGGTGGGCCTCCAGCCAGGGCAGGAGCTGGAGGAGGCCTTGGACGTCCTTGCCCAAGGAGGAGCGGAGCTTGAGGGCGTCTTTACCCACTTTTCCGCAGCGGATGTAGACAGAGAGTATACCTTAAGGCAGCTCTCTATCTTTCGAGACGCGCTCAGCTCAATAGAGGCGCGGGGCCTGCGGCCGAAGTACAGGCACACCTCCAACTCGGCCGGAATCCTCGACTATCCTGAGTCTCACTTAGACCTGGTAAGGCCGGGCATCGTGATCTACGGTTCATTCCCGGACAAATCCCTGGAGGGAAGGGCGCCCATAAGACCGGTCTTGTCTTTGCATGCCCGGATCTCACACGTGAAGAGAGTGCCTGCGGGGACAGACATAGGGTACGGCCGTACATATACGACGACGGAAGCAACCACCATCGCCACCATCCCCATTGGTTACGCCGATGGGTATCCGCGCCTCCTCTCAGGAAAAGGTTCGGTCCTGATCAGGGGGAAGCGTTACCCGTTGGCTGGCCGGGTCTGCATGGACCAGACCATGGTAGACGTAGGTTCCGATGAAGTGGCCGTGGGGGACCTAGTTACTCTCATAGGTACCCAGGGCGATGAGACCATAACCGTTGACGAGGTAGCCGCGGCCGCCCAGACAATAGCGCACGAGATCCTCACGGGCCTCACCGCGAGAGTCCCGCGGATCTATCGAACTGAAGCGAAATGAACTAGACAGCAGGCCGCTCACAGCAAGCCAGGCAGGAATTTCAAAGGCGACGTCGAACCCACTGTCGACTGGATGAATGTGCCAAGTGCGCAGGGGTTACTGGAGGCGCTGTGTTCGGAACGCTTGACGGGGTCTTACTGAAGAACAGGTTGCGCGCAAAGCGGGGGAAGAGTTCGCAGAAGCGACGCTTCACCCTGTTCCTCGTTTCTTCCCACGGTGACAGCCGGTCCCTGAGCTTCAGCGCACAGACACCCAAGATCGTGTTCGCCTGTATAGGCGTCGTCATCATCTCCCTCTTTCTTTTTGTCAGAAGCTACCGTCTGAATGCTCAGGAGCTTCGTGAGCTGCGCTACATGAGGGATGTGGCCGAATCCCAGCGCACGCTCATACTCGAGCTCGAGGAGCAGTTCTCAGACCTGAATAATCGACTGCAGCAGGCCGAAAGCCTCGGTTCTGAGATCCGCGAAATGCTCGACCGCGAGGGCGTTGTCCCGCAGGCCACTTCGCCTGCCGTTGGACTCAGCGCTTCTCCCCGTGCCCTGAGGACCACGAGCAGGGCGCAAGGTACCACCCTCCGCCTGTCCGCCGCCGATATGGGAAGGACGCTCTATGTCCTTAAAGAAAACGCGGACAAGCTTAAGGGGGAGACTGAAGAAGTCCTTGAGGAAACTCGATCGCTTTACGAGAAGGCAGTCCAACTGGTGGCCAAGCTTAGGGCCACCCCGAGCATTTGGCCTGTGAGAGGAAACGTGACGTCTGACTACGGTTGGAGGACGCATCCTGTGACGCGCGCGCGGGAGTTCCACGACGGTGTTGATATCGCGGCCTCTTCTTGGACTCCCATAGTGGCTACTGCCGACGGTCGTGTCAGCTTCTCAGGTTACAAGTACGGGTACGGGTGGACGGTAATTGTCACTCACGATTACGGGTTCGAAACCCTCTATGCCCATTGCGTGCGGCTTGCAGCCGGTGTGGGAGATGAGGTCAAGAGAGGAGACGTCATCGCCTATGTCGGTCAGTCCGGCACGGCCACAGGGCCTCACGTCCACTACGAAGTCAGGCTCTGGGGCAAGACGACAGATCCGTCCGAGTACTTGCCTGATGATATTCTGGAGGTGGATTACAATGTTCGCTAAGACGGAGACCCCGCTTAAGCCGGGGACTTTTGAGAGCCTTCTAGGCAAGGGTATCGAGATCAAAGGCACGGTCAGGTCCAAAGGGAGCCTGCGCATCGAAGGCTCTGCCGAGGGGAATGTTGAGTGCGAAGGCGACGTTACCGTAGGCGAAACCGCCGTCTTGAACGCCGACGTGACGGCTCAAAACGTGACCATCGGTGGGACTCTCTCCGGTACGGTTACTTGCTCGGGAAGGCTTGAGCTCCTCCCCACCGCCAGAGTCAGAGGCGACATCAAGGTAGGCACTCTGGTCGTCTCCGAAGGCGCGATCTTCTCCGGCACCACCCAGATGGGGGACCAACCTGCCGGCGTAGTGCGTAACCCTGTAGAGACTAAGCAGGAGTAGAAGTAGACCAACGGGGCTGGTTCTACATGTTTCAAGACAGGACCGAGGCGGGCCGAGTCCTCGCCGGAGCCCTCAAAGAATACGAGCTGGATTCCCCCCTCGTTCTTGCCATTCCTCGCGGAGGCGTAGTTGTGGGTCGTGAGGTTGCTTTGGCCCTCGGCGCTCCACTCGACGTTATCATGGCCAAGAAGATTGGAGCGCCCTACAACCCCGAGCTTGCTATCGCCGCGGCCGGCCCCGACGGCAGGGTACTCTTTTCTCCCGATCTCCGCGACGGAACACCCAAGTCATATGTCTTAGACCGGGCAGCAGAATTCCGCAAGTCGATAGAGAAAAGCCTTGCTGCCTTCAGGAGTCATCGCCCCGCTAAGCCCATCGTCGGGAAGTCCGTAGTGGTGGTTGATGACGGACTTGCCACCGGGCTTACCGCCATGGCTGCCCTTAAGTATGCACGCAGGCAGGCCCCCCGGAAACTGTTCCTGGCCGTTCCCGTGGCGCCCCAAGAGACTATCGAGTCGCTCGAACCTCTGGTCGACGGTGTGATCTGCCCCCTCCGGCCTCCCGTGTTCTACTCGGTCGGCGAGTGGTACATCTCCTTCGACCAGGTATCCGACGACGAGGTGAGACGTATCCTGGACGAGTTCGCCGGATAAGCAGCCTCCCCGCACGGTATTAACCGGCCAATACCCGCGCATACTCTTACACCAGGGGTATTTATCTCGACTTACCCGATTCATGCCTTTCTTCCGGACGCTCCGGACCGGATCGCCCTTTCAATCCTGCAGGTGGCCACAGACCTGGGCAGGGTATTACCTCTTAGGGTCGTGTGCGTAGGTACCGACCGGTCAACCGGTGATTCGCTGGGTCCCTTGGTCGGAAGCATGCTCGCGGACGCCGGTTTTCCCGGCGAGGTCATAGGGAACCTGGATGAACCCGTGCACGCTGAGAACCTGGGCCGGGTTGTCACATCGTTGGGCGAAACAACCGACTCCCTGGTTCTGGGGGTTGACGCTTGCCTCGGCACCAAGGCCGAAGTTGGCGCGGTGATGGTCCGGTCAGGGCCACTACGTCCCGGGCTCGGCGTGAAAAAGAAGCTGCCGCCCGTCGGCGACCTCCATCTCGCGGGAGTAGTGAACGTAGGCGGGTTCATGGAGTACATGGTGCTTCAGAACACACGGCTCAGCCTGGTTATGAGGATGGCCCGGGCTATCTCGGCCGGAATCCAGAAGGCCGATGCCCTTCTCCGGACCGCATGTAAAAACAAGAGGCCCGGGCCCGTGCTTGCCGGCGAGGCTATTCTCGCGGTCCCAGCGAACGCCGCACATCCTTCACAACTTCTTCAGGCGTACGTCCGGAAGCTGTAACGACCGGCGCGTCTCCAAAATCGGTCATACCCAGGAAGTTGTCGTCCATGCCTGATACCACGACTGCATGGGGCCTTGTGTTCGCGAGGTCTTCAGGGCTCGATACTTCCACGACCACGAAACCCGCGTTCTTAAGCGCTTCCTGGAAAGGTTTGAGCCCGCCTTCAACGGCTACCTTCGTCATTCAACCACCCCCTTGCCCGAAAAGGTCATGGAGTAATGTCCCTCTTACCGATCTCCGGTATTCAAGCCGGAAAAACCGACTTAGGGAGGATACGGCGCAGGGTTTCTAGAATTATCCAGCGTCACAGCGTGGAGGTGCCATCTCGGTGCTATGGGGTTTTGAGCGAACGGTGAGGAGTCTGATCTTGAGAGGTCAGATGAGTGAGGCTGCCAGGCGCCTTAGGGAGAGGATGCGTCAGGACGGGAGGCCCAAAAGCCGCTACCTAAACTACCTCGGAGTGTGCGAGGGACATTTGGGGCACCTAGAGAGCGCCCGGGAGCTGTTCATCCAAGCGCTTGTCATCTCGCCACGAGACCCGAAGCCCCTGAACAACCTCGGGAACATCGCCTTCATGAGGAGTGACTTGGAAACCGCCCGCGACTACTATATGAGGTCCCTCAAGGAGAATGTCTGGGCCACGGAGCCCAGGTTCAACTTGACTGTGCTCTACCAAGACCTAGGCCATTCCGAAAAGGTACTGTCTTCCTATGAGGGATACATGATGACCAAGAGGGCCATTCAGTGGGCGAAGATCGCCGCCCTTTCGCTTACGGTCCTGCTCTTGCTCTTTGTAGTGAGCCTCTAAGTCCCAAGAGATCAAGGTAAGAAGGGGTACAATGAGTGTTCTCTTGCCTTGGACACGGAAGAACAGGGGAGTCAGCCCGGGTATTCCGGCGAAAAGACCCGGGACTGTCTCCCGTGGACCGCGGACGCGCCTGCTTCGTCTGTTCTTTGTATTCTTGGGCTTTACCGCTTTGTTCGCGGTCGCGCGGAAGGCTCTATTGGACCGAGTCCTCACCCGCCCGCTCCCAGAGGGCTCGAAGGTTTGGGAGGTCGCTTCGCTGGAGCACTGCGGAGGACTGTACGCCGTAGCGCGGGAAAACGGGTGGGCCCTCTACGGTCCGTCGGGCAAGCTCACGTCGCTCTCCGACGGTACGGAGGAAGTTGTGATCTCAGGCGGCAAGGCATACGCCATAGCCGGCGCATCAATCCGCGGATACGGTCCCGACGGCAGGCTGTTTCTTACTGAGGCCAGTGAGCCCGGGGAAATGCTATTGCCCTGCAGCGGCCTATCCGGCATTTTAGCCATCCGGCCCGCGGGCGTAGGTTTCGGAGTGCCGTGGTTTCTCAGGGTCATCTCCGACCGCGGAGAGCTCGCCCCTTCGGTTAGGTTGCCGGGAATACCCGCCGCAGCGTCCAGAGCGGGAGACCTACTCTACGTAGGTCTTCGCGATATAGCGTCCGGGGGAGCCACGCTTCTCGCCTGCGCCGAATGGAGGTCGGGGAAGGTGCTTTGGTGTTTGCCCCTAGGCGCCGGGCACTGGAGGTCCATCGTCGCGTCGTCCGGCAAAGCGCTTTATGCCACCTCGTCGAGTGCCGGGATCGCCGGTTCCGGCGGGGAGGTAATCTGCTCATTCGCCGTTTCGGGGCCAATATGGACCGCCGCTTGGGAAGGGGAGACCGTCATAATATCCCACGGCACGCTCAAAGAGCCCTACATCTCCGCCTTTTCAGAAGACGGACAGGTGATCTGGCAGCAACGCGTGCCGTCTGTGTCGCACGGGCTCGCCGCCTCAGGCGATACTCTGGTTGCCCTCTGTCAAAGCCATGTGGTACGGTTTTCCTTGAGGGACGGGGGCCGGACGAGTTCGTTCAGCACCCGCGACTTGCCCCTGGCCGTTGGAGAAGGTCTCATCCTTTTCGGAAAAGGTGATGGCGCCTACCTCCTGAGCCTATATACAAGCCTGTGGCGCCTTCCGTGAGGCGCAAGACAGAGGGAAGTTGGATGTGGCGGAGGGGAGCCGGACGCACGCTTCTTCTATTTGTGTTTGCCTTTATCGCGGAGCGATTTACCCGCGAGCTGCCTTCTCGCTTGTGGTTTGCTTCGGTTTTCGTTCTCGTCTTCGCAATCGATAATATAGACAGGCTGAGAAGCGGCGCCGTGAGACCCCTTTTTCTTGAGGATATCGTCCTAGGCATTCTGCTCTATGCCGGTTTCGGCTACCTGTCGTCCCTACTGGACGCGGTGCTCTTTACATATACGGGCAAGCACGCTTCGCCGGCGATCCCGGCTGTGATTCTCGCGCTCTTGGACAAGTCCTACGCTCCGAACAACGTCTCTTCGCGAAGGGGGTAATCGCCACGAACTACATAGACCTGGTGATCGGTGTGCTCTTGCTCCTCTCGTTCATACGCGGGTTCCGGACAGGGGTGTGGCGCTCCGTGTTCAACCTCGTGGGCATGGCTGCTGCTTTCTTGGGCGCCTATGCGCTGTCCGGTCCGTCAGTCGACTTCCTGAACGAGCGGTGGGACCTTCTTGAGAAGACTTCGGTCTGGTGGAGACACGCGTTTGACACGCTACCCCCGCTCATGGCCCCATACGACCCGGGCACTTTCGACGAAGCCTTTTCTTCGATCGGCGGGTCCGCGTGGGGACGGCTCCTTCAGGGAGCAGTAAAGCAAAATCTCGCAGCTGTCGGCGCCCTGGCAGGGCCCCAGCCTACGTGGTCGGAGATGCTGAGCCTTGCGCTCTCTAGGCTGCTCCTCTCAAGCGTAGCCTTTTTTGTGCTCCTTAGTGTCCTACGCCTTGTGGCGGAGCTCATTGTGAAGAGCCTCGGGTTCACGACCCCTGATTCTTTTCTCGTCCGGCTCCTCGGAGGTCTCGTGGAGACAGGCCTTTCGGTGGTTTGGCTGTCCCTCTTAGCCGGCGCCCTGTATCCTCTCCTGACCGCGGGGTTTCTGGGCCGCGCCAGAGAAGCCGCAGCCGGCTCGTATCTGACGGCAGTCCTCTTGTCCGTCTACCAGATTTTATGGCCTGCGATCATCGCCAGGGTCAAACTGTAACCGGGGGTGGGCTTACCTTTGTTGATCCTGGATCCGCCGCTTCGGGCCGGTGACATTGTCCAGATGAAGAAGCCGCACGCTTGCGGCGGCGATACATGGACCGTCCTCATGGCCGGCGCAGACGTTAGGCTGAAATGCAAGGAGTGCGGCCGGGTCGTCCTCCTGGACAGAGTGCAGTTCAACCGTAGACTCAAAAAAAGGACATATGTGGCTCCAGAGGACCCGACTACCAGCTAATGGAAAAACGGTCCTCCGGGACTTGTGACGGGAAAGAGCTTAGACTATAATTGGCTGGCGCAGGTTGAGCGAAAGGGGAACGCCCCCTAACTCCCGCCCCTACCGGTACGGGGCCACAAGTCCAAGGGAGGAGGATATAGTCATGCGTAAGTACGAACTCCTATTTATCGTAAGCCCAGAGCACGATGAAGAGAAAATCGCCTCTATGATCTCCAGGTACAAAGACGTAGTGACTCGCGGTAACGGCACGGTGCTTTCAGCCGACAAGTGGGGTAAGCGCCGCTTCGCCTATGAGATCAACGACATGAGGGAAGGGCTTTATATCCTCATGGTGTTTGAGGCCGAGCGCGAGGTCTCGGCGGAGATCGACCGCCTCATGAAGATCGACCAGGACATCGTGCGCCACATGATCGTCAGGCTCGACAATGTGAAGCGCAAGCAGAGGACCCCCAGGCAACCCGCTAAGCGCCAGGAGCCCCGCGTAGAGGCCCGCGAGACCCAGGCGGTCCGTGTTGTGAGAGAACCCCAGGAAACATCCGGAGAGGGAGCTTCTTCTGAAGCTCAAGGAGAGCAGGGAGAACTGAAATAAGTGCCCATACGGAGGGAAGAGAGTGCTCAACCGCGTTGTACTCATAGGTAGACTGACCAGGCAGCCCGAGCTCAGGATAACTCCGAACAGTGTGTCGGTGACCACGGTGACTCTGGCTGTTGACAGAAGGCCCACTCAGGCAGGCCAGAAGGAGACTGATTTCATCGACGTCGTCTTGTTCGGGAAGCTGGCCGAGCTTGCGTGCAAGTACCTTGATAAAGGCCGGCTGGTGGCGGTAGAAGGTCGTATACAGACACGCAGCTTCGAGACCAAAGAAGGTCAGAAGAGAAGAGTGTTCGAGGTAGTGGCCGACAACATCCAGTTTCTATCGCCAAGGCCCAAGAGAGACGATGTTGACGATACGTTCATCGACGACGTAGACATAAGCGACCCTGAACCTGAGAAGTAGGAAACCCGTATTGCTCGTACCATTCGAAGGAGGTCTTTTCGTTGAGGCGAGAAGGTGGCCGAAAGGCAAAGAAGCGCGTCTGCGCGTTCTGCGTTGACGGTTTGGCAGATATCGACTACAAAGACGTCCCGCGCCTCAGAAGGTACATCACCGAACGAGGCAAGATCCTTCCCAGAAGGATCACAGGGAACTGCGCGCGTCACCAGCGTCTTCTGACGAGCGCCATCAAGAGGGCTAGGGTTATGGCCCTCATGCCGTTCACCATAGAGTAGTACCGATAGCACAAGATTTTGTCGTTTACACAGGCGGGGCTCCTTTCGGGCGCCCCGCTTTGGCCACGCAAGGAGTCTTGGCGGAGGCAGGAAGAGAGGTGTAGTCCTTTGACTAGTCCTGCGAGGCCACTGGTAGAGAGTGCCCTCTTAGCGGCATTGGGGGCGCTTTTCATACTTGTAGCCTTCTACGTGCCCGTCCTCGGGATGTTCGCCACTTTGGTTTCACCACTTCCCGCCGCGTTCGCGGCAATAAGGCACGGGATCCGGTGGGGAGTCCTATCCTCGACCGTGACCCTTATCGTGCTCCTTCCTTTCTTGGACCCTATCACTGCCATTTCCCTGTGGGTCGTGTACGGCACCATGGGAGTCGCCCTGGGCTACAGCGTGCGGAGGAACCTCCCCGCCGAAAAGACCATAGGGCTCATGGCGGGCGCATCTCTGATCGGAATGGCAGCGGACCTACTGGGCGCATACCTCGTGACCGGACTTACGCTCAGGCAGGTCTCGGACCAGACGGTGAAGATGTTCGCTGAAGCCTACGAGATCAACAAGAGGCTCATGGGAGAGAACCCGGCCCTCGAGGAAATGATGAAGGCGGTCACGCCCGAAATGCTCATGAGGATGCTGCCTGCCGGCTTCGTCGTAGGATCGCTTTTCGTCGCCTGGCTGAACTACGAAGTGGTGCGGAGGGTCCTTCCGAGATTCGGATACACGGCTCACGCCCTCAGGCCTTTCTCAAGATGGATCATGCCGGAACTCGCCGGACACGCCTGGATCCTGGCGTTCGTGGCCCTCCAGCTGCATCCTTTCTACGCCGAGAGGTTTCCCTTTCTCCCCGCCGTGGTTGAAAATGTGTTTTTCATGGCCCTCGTGACCCTCCTCCTGGACGCCGCTTCGGTGTTGTGCTTCTTCTTGCGCGGGTCGGGACTCTCGGCCGGGATGTCCGGCTTTTTCACGATAATTGCGATATCTATGGCGTTTACATCTCCCCTTCTCGGACTGGGTGCTCAGATTTTTGGTATGATAGACGTACTCTTTGACCTACGCAAAGTCAGGTACCCTGAACTTGTCGACAGATAGCCCGAATGAAGGGCAAATAAGGTTATGTACCAGAGGAGAGGAGGTCCGCCATGGAGGTCATTCTCAAGCAAGATGTTCCCGGCCTGGGCAAGAAGGGCGACAAGGTGAACGTCAAAGACGGTTATGCCCGCAATTACCTTTTTCCCAGGAATCTAGCTACCCCTGTGACAAAGGGGACTCTCAAGGAATACGAGACCCTTCAGGCTGCGAAGAAGGACAAGGAAGAAAGGCTCCTTGCCGAAGCGACCAGGAACGCCGAGCTGTTGGAAGGCAAGACCCTTGTGTTTACCGCCAAGGCGGGCCAGGGGAGGATCTTTGGCTCGGTGACGCCTCAGGAGATCGCGGCGAAGATCCAGAAGAGCTATAAGGTTCAAGTTGATAAGCGGAAAGTATTGTTGGACGGGAACCTCAAGGAACTCGGGACCCACAAAGTAGAGATACAGCTTCACCCTAAGGTCAGGGCAGCTGTGAACGTTGAGATTAGAGCGGAGGAATCCAGGTAATTTGGACCAGATGAAAGACATGGTCGGGAAGCTGGACATGGAGGAATTCCTGAAAAGGCAAGTCGGCGCCATGTTCAGCTTCCTGGCTTCAATATACGGACCTGAAAAGCTTGTCTTGAAAGCGGGACGCTTGGACGCCTTGAGCGGCATGCGCTCTAGGGACCTAGCCCAGCAGGTGGCTGCTCTTCAAAAGGTGGTTTTTGAAGACCCTACCATACAAGCGCCCGATAAGCTCGAAGCCATCCCCGGCATCTTGGAGGAATGCCAGGAGGAAATAGCCGAAAGGATGGCAAGGCAAGCCATTGAGCAGGACATCGAAGAACGGGTCTCAAGGCGCATGCAGGAGAAGCACGATGAGTACATCCAGGACATCCGCCGTGAAGTACTCATGGAGGACGGAGACCCGGAGACCGAAGAGACCCGCAAGAAACTAAACCGCCTGGTCAAACTGGAGGAGCGTTCGATCGCCCGGTCGGCCCTCTACTATCTTAGGCCCCGGCGGCTCACGGATATTGTGGGGCAAGACAGGGCAATCCGTGCCCTTCTCTCCAAGCTGGCTACGCCGTACCCGCAGCACGTCATCTTGTACGGCCCTCCGGGCGTAGGAAAAACGTCGGCTGCCCGGCTGGTCCTGGAAGAGGCGCGGAAGCTAAGCTTTTCTCCGTTCGCCAAAGACGCGCCCTTTGTCGAGACCGACGGCGCTACCTTGCGGTGGGACCCCCGGGAGATAACCAACCCGCTTTTGGGTTCGGTCCACGATCCCATATACCAGGGCGCGCGGCGAGACCTCGCCGACATCGGAGTGCCCGAACCCAAGCTCGGGCTCGTCACTGAGGCGACGGGCGGCATCCTGTTCATAGACGAGATAGGAGAGATGGACCCCATCCTTCAGAACAAGCTCCTGAAGGTGCTCGAGGACAAGAGGGTAGTCTTTGATTCTTCGTATTACGACCCGACCGACAAGAGGGTGCCCGAGTATGTGAGGCGCCTTTTCGAAAAAGGAGCTCCCGCCGACTTCATCCTGGTGGGCGCGACGACCAGAGACCCCGAGGAGATAAGCCCGGCGCTCAGGTCGCGGGCAGCCGAGGTCTTCTTTGACGCGCTGACGCCTCAGCATATCGCGGAAATAGTGAAAGGGGCAGCCCGGAGGCTCAGGGCCAAACTCACGCCCGAGGCGGTGGAGGTAATCACCGACTACACGGTCGAGGGTAGGAAAGCCGTCGGGCTCCTGGCCGATGCCTACGCGGTGGCGCTTCACCGGCAGGGCGGGCTTCCCTATAGAGGCTTCCTGCGCGTAGAGGCCGGAGATGTGAAAGACGCCATAGGCGCCGGAAGGCTTTCTCCCAATGTGACCACTAAGGCCAGCGACAAGCCGGCGGTCGGCAAAGTCTTCGGACTGGGAGTGGCCAGCTTCCTGGGCTCCACCCTGGAAATAGAAGCCGTTGCGTTCGATGCTCGCGAAAAGGGAAAGGGCAGCATCCGGATGAATGAGACCGCAGGCAGCATGGTGAAGGACTCTCTCTTCAATGCCTCCACCTCGCTGCGGAAAGAGCTGGGCATCGACCTTGCGGACAAAGACGTGCATGTGAATATTGTGGGCGGAGCCAAAGTCGACGGCCCCTCAGCGGGACTGGCAATTACTCTCGCGATATTCTCGGCCGTGACCGGCATCCCAGTGAGGCAGGATGTGGCCGTGACCGGAGAGATATCGCTGACCGGCGAGGTTAAGGCTATCGGCGGCGTCTACGAAAAGATCTACGGCGCCAAGCAAGCCGGGATGAAGATGATCCTCGTCCCGAAGGCAAACTCGGTAGGTGTCGAAGGCGTTCGCGGCATTCAGATAGGCTTTGTTTCGTCTCTCAAAGAGGCCCTTGATTTCGCGTGTCCTGATTGGCAGAAAGCCGTGAAGAGCGCTTAGGGAAAGGGAGTTGCCTATGCTGGATCAGATAGAACGAATACCCCCGCAGAGTATCGAAGCCGAGGATTCGGTCATCGGGTCCATGCTCATTGAAAAAGAGGCAGTGATGACCGCCCTGGAGATACTGTCTGCCGAGGATTTCTACAAGGAGCAGAACCGGATAATCTTCAGGCGCATGGCCGAGATGGCTGAGGTGCCGGAGGCCGTCGACGTGGTGACCCTTTCGGACAAGCTGCGTTCCACGGGAGAACTGGAGAAGATCGGCGGGATGGCGGAACTCGCAAGGCTCGCCAACTTTGTCCCCACTGCGGCAAACGTAGAGTACTATGCGCGCATAGTGGCCGAGAAGGCCATCGCCAGGAGGCTCATCGCGGCGGCTACGGAGATCGCCGCGGCCGCTTACCGTGGCACGGAAGAAATAGATGAGCTCCTGGATAGGTCCGAGGAACTTATCTTCCAGGTAGCCAGGCGCCGTAGCAACCAGAGCTATACGTCTCTTAAAGACGTACTCGTTGAGACCCTGGAAAAGCTCGAGTACATGGCCTCTCATGGCGGAGAGACCGTAGGCATCCCGAGCGGGCTGGGCGACCTCGACAGGCTCACTTCGGGTTTCCAACCGTCCGATCTCATTATCCTTGCGGCCCGTCCGTCCGTAGGTAAGACGTCTCTCGGGCTCAACGTTGCCCGGAACGTGGCCTTAAAGGCCGAACTCCCGGTATTGGTGTTTAGCCTTGAGATGTCCAAAGAGCAGGTAGCCCAGAGGCTCCTCTGTTCCGAGGCCGCTCTCTCAAGCCAGAAGCTGAGAAACGGCTTTCTGAGCGAAGAAGAGTGGCGCAGGCTTTCGAGCGCCCTGGGAAGGCTCGGCGAGGCTAAAATCTTCATCGACGATACTCCCTCAATATCTGTTATGGAAGTGAGGACTAAGTGCAGGAGGCTTCAGGCGGAACACGGGCTGGGCATGGTCATAATTGACTACCTGCAGCTAATGAGGCCGTCCAAGAAAGCGGAGAACAGACAACAGGAGATCTCCGAGATATCCCGGTCCCTCAAGGGGCTTGCCCGGGAGCTCAACGTGCCCGTCATCGCTCTCTCCCAACTTTCGAGGGCGGTGGAACAGCGCCAGAAGCAGATCCCGCAGCTTTCGGACCTGCGCGAGTCAGGGGCAATTGAGCAGGATGCCGACATCGTCATGTTCTTGTACTCTGATCCTGAAGACCCGGAGAACACAATCCAGCTCATAATAGCCAAACAACGAAACGGCCCCACGGGCACGATTAGGTTGTTCTTCTCCAGGGAAATATGCAGGTTTGAGGACCTCGACGTAGACCACACTGCTTGACGGAGGTGCCGCCATGGCGAAGTGGGATGTGATCATCGTTGGGGCGGGCCCGGCAGGCATTTTCGCAGCCATTGAATTGGTGAAGAAATCCCCCGGGCTTTCCGTACTCATGCTGGAGAAAGGCCGCTCACTTGAGGCGCGGACCTGCCCCCGCGAGACCAATGGGGGAGGGTGCGTGAACTGCTCGCCTTGCTCCATCACATCGGGCTGGGGCGGGGCAGGTGCCTTCAGCGACGGCAAACTGACCCTCACCACCAGGTTCGGGGGATTCTTAGGCGAGTATCTGGCCGAAGAAGAGCTCAAGTCGCTCATCGACTACATAGACCACCTGTGGATCGAGTTCGGGGCCTCGTCACGTCTCTTCGGCACCGACGAGGAAGCCATTGCCGGACTGGTCGCCCAAGCGGCAAGGGCGGGATTGGACTTCTTGCCTGCTAAGATAAGGCATTTGGGGACCGATCATTGCCCGGAAATACTCAGGAACATGAGAATGTTCCTCGAGCCACACGTCGAGATCCGGACTTCCAAGGCCGTTGAGAGGTTCACCTGCGATGGCGGAAAGGTTACGGGAGTTGTCCTCGCCGACGGAAGCCGCGAGACCGCCGATTTGGTTATCGCCGCCCCCGGGAGAGAAGGCGCCGAGTGGTTCTCGGATGAGGCCCGGAGGCTCGGCCTGGAGACGGAGAACAACCCCGTCGACGTCGGTGTACGCGTTGAGGTGCCCGCGGTGGTAGCCGACCCGGTCACGGAGAAGGTCTGGGAGCCCAAGATCCACTACTACTCCAAGTCATTTGACGACCTGGTCAGGACTTTCTGCGTGTGCCCTCACGGGGAAGTGGTTACCGAGAATACCGGCGGTGTCATCACAGTGAACGGGCACTCGTGGAGCGAGAAGAGGACTGAAAACTCAAATTTCGCCGTGCTCGTCTCAAAGACGTTCACCGAGCCGTTTAAGGAACCCATAGCGTACGGCAAGTACATCGCGAGCCTGGCCAACATGCTGGGAGGCGGCGTGCTTGTGCAGAGACTCGGTGACCTGTGGGAGGGCCGTCGTTCCACGGCAAAGAGGCTCGCCAAGAGCATGGTCCGTCCGACTCTGAAAGATGCGACGCCCGGCGACCTCACTTTGGTCCTACCGTACAGGCATGTCCGGAACATCCTCGAGATGCTCGAGGCGCTAGACAAGATAATGCCAGGCATATGGTCGAGAAACACGCTCCTTTACGGAGTGGAGGTTAAGTTCTACTCGTCCAGGGTGAAAGTAGATTCATCCATGGAGACGGGGATCTCAGGGCTCTTCGCCGTCGGCGATGGAGCGGGCGTGACCAGAAGTCTGGCCCAGGCATCGGCGGCAGGAGTCAAGGCCGCCAGATCGGTATTGGATAGGCTGGGACGAACAGGTTCTTGATAGGTAAGCGCATGGCGGTTAGAGTATCGTTCGATAGATTGTTAACGTTTGAACGATGTTGCAAGTTGTGTTAGTATGGTCTATTGGAGAGCCGGGCTCATACACGCAGCAAAAGACGTAGAACCGGATGCGGCACTCGACGCTCGACCTATACATGAGTATTCCCAGTCGGGCCCGACTCGTCTACTTCGGAGGGGTGGCAGAGCGGTTGATTGCGGCAGTCTTGAAAACTGTTGAGGGTGCAAGCCCTCCGTGGGTTCGAATCCCACCCCCTCCGCCACTGGCAATCTGACGACATACGTGGTAATATAGTTCATGCGCTTCTCGAAAGCGGTTTGCGGAGAGGTCGCCTAGTCGGCCGAGGGCGACGGTTTGCTAAAC
>DUSU01000106.1 GCA_012842425.1 Candidatus Fermentithermobacillaceae bacterium
CTCCCGTGAAGACCGCCTTGCCGGAGTATGATGGTCTTTTCTACGCAAGTCTCTCACCAAGTGGAAAGCATTTCGTCTACGAACTGTACGAGGAAGGCAAGAGGGGGATCTACATCCTCGACGCCGGAACCGGGAAGGAAGAAGTGCTCCTCGCAACCGGTCAGAGCTTCAGTTTTGTGCCGCTTTGGTCACCCGACGGGAAGTATGTGGCCGCGTACACTGCAGACCTCAAGGCCGGCGCCGACGGCACATCCTTCGAAGATTACGACTGCTTCCTGGGAGCAGCGGGACCGCTCACCATCGCGCCTGCCATCACGATTGCGGATACCTCCGGGAAAGTTGTTCAGACCATTCGTGTTGAGGGGAAGTACCTGGCCAACATGAGGTGGTCTCCCGATTCCAGTTCCATTGCATTTGTGGCCGGAGACAAGGCAGGGGCAGAAGAAAACCAGTACGACGAGATGGGAATACCGGATATCACGTGGGACGGAGTCTGGATCGCGGGGATCGGCGCGGGCGCAGGGCCCCGCGAGGTCGCGTCCTTGACGCCGTCAGATAGCGAAGCGCTGGCTTTTGCGTATCCGTGCGATTTTGACACTGCAGGCAGCGGTGTTTTCTACCAGTACGGCGACATGGAGAGCATCTCGGTCTGGTACGCCGGTCCGGGGAAAGATGGATCCACCGACAGCACACCTTCTCCGGTGAAAGTCGCCGACGGCTACTGGCATCCGCAGTACTCGAATCCGAAGTTCGGCGAGTACCTGGGAGTCCTGATATCCGGCGACGAGATGACGGAGCTCTGGCTCTTGGGACCCGAGATGCGAAAGGTCGACGGCTGGAGCGCGGCGTCCATTACAGGCCTCCTTGGATTCAACGAGGACACCATGCTTCTTTTCCACAAGGAAGAAGCGGGACCGCCCAAGATCCTGGTGATTTCGGTGTATGAATGATGACCGAGACGCGGAATAGAGGACCCGGCACGGACAACACCGCACTCGACCTTCGGGAGCAGCGGTTGTACGACAAGGTAAGGAGCAAAGTTACGGAGGCCGTGAGGGGCAAGGTACCTCCAAAGCTCCAAAAGGCCGCCGAACTCTTGCTCACACTGCCCGACTTTGTCGTGCTCATCTTTCGTCTCGTGAAGGACCCCAGAGTGCCCCTTAAGGCGAAGGTGAAGCTGTGCCTCTTTATCGCGTACCTGGCGAGTCCCATCGACTTGCTGCCCGACGTCATACCCGTCGTGGGCCAGATGGATGACCTGGTCGGGGCAGTCATAGTCGTGCGGGACCTCTTGACCGTCACCCCTAAAGAAGTTGTGCTTTCACACTGGAGCGGCCATCAAGACGTCATAGGTCTCATCGAGACCGTGCTTGAGGTGGCTCCTGAGGTACTGGGCAAGGACATCCTGACGGGCCTCCTCAAGCGGTTCGCCATAAGGTCCGGTCGCCGGACTTCTGAGAACGGCAGCTCTACCGGCCCGTCGGGCAGCTCTCCCACGCCCGGTGCATAGCCCCAACATACCCACTTGAAGGACTTGAGGCCGGTCCCGGTGAAGGGACTATGGCCCCAGAGATCGTGCTCCGGAGATCCACGCTCCTGGGCGGGGCAATTCTGGGCCATCTCTCCAACGAAGCACGGGAAAGGGTGACCTGCGATGGATTTCAGTCTCCCCGAGAAGTTCTACAAGTGGATCTACGAGGACCGCGCAGCCATGGTCAGGCGGATGGCGGCAGGGGAGGAAGTGCGTCCTGAGACCCTGTTCTTGGGGTTTACGCGCCACAACCCTGCGTTCATCACGAGCGGTCCGGCGGGCCTAAACGGCTCCATCAAAGGAGTAGGATTCGTTCCCAAGAAGGAGTATCTGGAGGAGACTCTAGAGGCCTACCTACGCCACATTGACGGCGGCTGGCGCGAGGGTTACTCACAAGAAGGACTGAATGTCCTGGTTAAGCACCTGTGGGCTCCTGAGTGCAAGGACCGGATCGACTTCTCCGTGCTTGGGTCGCTGGAAATGGCTTTCAAACACAGCTGGGCCAACCTGCAGACCGGTAAGGACGTGACGCTGCTCTTCTACCAGCCTCCGATGGTGAGCTTTGAGGTGAGAGGCGAGGTCGAGGTCCATCGCGACGGGCCCTACCAGCAGTACCTGAACGCCCAGCACGATGTATACCACAAACCCAACAAGGAGCGGTGGGCTTCCAGACCCGCGTACATCATCCGAATAAAGGAGATCTACGACAACAGCGCGTCTAAAGACGGGTTCGGGGTGAAGCTCCTTTAGGTGAGGGTTCTCTGGGTGAGAGTTCTCTGAGTGAAGATCCCCTAGCCGGTCGCTGCTTCGCAGCCCTTCGATATCCGGGTCTCGATGTAGTTGTTTCGGCAAGGGGCCCCTCGGGAGAACGCGATCCATCCGAGGCGAGGGACGGCCACTGAAGACCACAATGTCGCCATCCCATCGGCGTGGCCGCATACGGGGACGGTGTGGTCTCTCATGAGAGAGGCTACGCCGGAGACTGCTGACGCAGTTGAAGCTTCGGGCAGCGAATCCTTCCCGGGTCTCTTAGGGTCTTGCGATGTCGTGGCGTCTCCGCCACCAGGGCTCTCAAGGGTCTCAAGGATGCGGCGCGCGCCTTCCGTCAGGAACTCCTGCCTCGCGTGGCTCTTGGGAGGTACTGCGCGCATGAGTGCCACCGTATCCGGGTGAATGTAATGGTTGGCGCATGCGAGGACCCCGCCGTCCGCAGCCCTCATCCTGACCCGGTCGGGGTGTGCTTCCACCACTAGCATCCCATCACTGTCTGCAAGGAAGTAGTTGTAGGACGCAAGGTGTGGCATGAGGGCTATCCGGGCAGCGGCCTCTTCTGCTGTAGAACAGGTTTCCAGAACTATCCGGGCTATGTGGACGCAGAACAGCCCGGGCTTGCGCCTTTCCGGCGGTTTGGAGCGGACGGTATGAAGGCTCACGAAGAGGCCTTTTTCGTTGAGACCGTCTGTCCTTCCGGACACCAGGCCGTCGTACATGCCGACATGGGCGAACCCCGTCTCGGGCTCGGTTGTGATCTGGTGGCGGATGCGCACCCTGTAGAAGAGGTCGAAGTTCCTTCCGACTACCGGTCCTTGTCCGGTCATGAGTCCTACGGTGCTGCACTGCCGGTTTTCCTGAGCTGCCACCAGGGTAGAGGGCGCCCGACTCCGGCCTTGCCTTGAGGTCTCGGTCATTCCCACGGACAGATAGAAGTACGCTTCGTCCAGTGGCACGGATGACGCGTCCGCCCAGGCCTCCAGTTCTTCGACCAGCGGGGGATAGATGAGCCTGGCTTCCTTTGCGCACGCATGGGAGAAGGCGATCTGCTCGGCAGTAAGTTCATGTCGCCGCGGTCTTTCTACGCCGCCGTGGCGAGACGCGAGGGCTTGCCCCAAACGGTCAGGGGAGCCGCTTATCGAGTACTGCCGGTAGTCGGCAGTCTTCTCCTGCACAAGATTCTCTTGTTCAATGTCGCAGCCTCTTTGGCGGTTCACCTGAGCCCAATCATCCCTTCATATACCTCACGTATGTTTCGTGAGCCGGATATGCTTACCCTGCTTATAACTGATATCATTGTCTTTAGGCTGCTTCTACAGTGGACGCAGCGAACTATTAGAAACCTAGGGCGAAGACGGCGCGGGATGAATAATGAAGGAGTGAAGCCGGCTCGCCTTGTGAACCGGGGGATCTGTGTGGACAAGAAAGCCAAGAGCGAGCTGGCAGCCATACTGAGGTTCTACTTGCCGCTTGCGACGACTTCCATTCTCATGATGGTTACGCATTCACTGGTGTCAGGGGCCATGGCCCGGACTCTCAGCCCGGCAATCACCCTGGCAGCCTATTCGGCCGCTTACGCCGTTGGCCAAGTTCTTGAGTCGCCATGCTATGCATTGCAGAAGATGGTCCTAACCTTTACACGGGGCAAGCGCTCTTACAGGACGGCTGCCATCGTTGCAGCCGAGTTCCTCGCGGTTGTCGCGTCCATATACATCCTCCTGGCCTGGTCTCCTCTCTCGACGGTTGTTTTCAGGGATCTTCTCGGACTCAGCGAGGCAGTCCTTGGCCGGGCTACTGTGGACCTCAAAGTGCTTTTACTCTGGCCGATCGCGTCTGCCCTGAGGTCCATCTTCCAGTCCAAAGTGGTCATCGGGAAGAGGACGTACTGGCTTACCATCAACATGGTCCTAAGGGTAGCTCTCATGTTCATGATCGCCGCCGTGCTTCCAAGGGTCATGCCGGAAGGCCCCGTAGGATCGGTCATCCTGATGGCCGGGCTTTGCCTAGAAGCCCTGCTTGCCTTCGTGGTCTCCCAGAGGTTCACGCCCCCGCTTGAGGAGGACGACGCAGACTTGCCGGAAGTCCGGCCATCCCAGGTCGTCGCCTTCATGCTTCCTCTGGTCCTGGCTGCCTCCGTTCAGACGGTCGCCAAGCCGGTCGTCACCGCGGCTCTCTCAAGGACGGCCAATCCTGAAACCACGCTGGCAGGTTACCAGGTGGCCTCGAGTTTTTCCTACATCTTCGCGGCGGCGACTTACAATATCTACCACGTTATGGTGGTCTTCGTTAAAGACCGCCCCTCGTTCCGGAGAGTCAGGAACTTCGTGCTCGCCATTGGGGTAATCGCCTCTTCGCTCCTGCTTATCGCCGCTCTCCCGGGACCCGGGGCCATCATCTTCGGCAAGGTTATCGGAGCGCCCCAAGATATCACTCAAGAGGCGGTCAGGACCCTCATAGTGCTCGCCGTTACTCCGCTCCTTCTGGCGTGTGCCGAGTTTTTCGATGGGATCCTGATGCTTCATAAGCACTCAGGGCTGGTTACTGCGGCCAAGATGTGCAACGTCGGCGTCACATGCGTGACCGCGATGGTGGTGGCGCGGCTTTGGCCCCAAACAGGAGGAATCGCGGGAGCCCTGGCCATTGGCGGCGGGGTGCTGGTCGAGGTCCTTTTCTCGTACAGGTACACGCGCATCCTTCCCGACACGGCGGAATACCTGAAGCGCGACCTCGCGCACGCGGGCGTTCACGAGACCCTGTAAGTGTGAAGGACCTAACGTACAGCACGGCTGCGGCGCCTTAAGGGCGTGGTGGGTCTGAACACCGCCACAACTCTTCTTCCGTACTTGAGGACGGGCTCGATCCCGCTCGGGCGGTCTTTCAAGACATGCAGCATGTTTGTCTCGTCGACCATTACTCCCATGTGCGTGTAGCCGCCCGGGAGGCGCATGAGGATGATGTCTCCGGGTTCCACTTCTTCAACCTGCACGCAGTACTTCGACAGGGACTTCATCGCCCGGTCCATGTAGTCGGGCTGCCTGTCATGCTCCATGGGCAGTCCGTCT
The DNA here is from genome assembly GCA_012842425.1 of Candidatus Fermentithermobacillaceae bacterium. Classification (GTDB taxonomy): domain Bacteria; phylum Bacillota; class Sulfobacillia; order Fermentithermobacillales; family Fermentithermobacillaceae; genus UBA3951. The sequence goes on from DUSU01000106.1 coordinate 5,365, forward strand.
CCGTCGGGGATGTAATAGCCCCTGTACCTCTGGTAGGCACAGACGAGACCTAAACAGTCAATGCCGTCCTTACCGCGCCCTCTAAATCGAAACGGGATCCCGATAAAGTCCTCGAACTTCATGTAAGCGCCCTCCTCTTCCGGTCGTGGCGCTCTATTCTATTCAGGCTCTCCCCGGGAGGCGACATAACATAACGCGGGAAAAGGAAACCGCTTTCACTCCGTGGAATACTGATGAAGTATTGCAAAGAGGACTCAATCTGCCCAGATGGCTGCAGGCCGAGCAGATGGTGCTGCGCGCCAAGAACGACGGAGACGGGGTGAGATAAATGTTCCGGTCAAGAGACGAGTATGCAGAGCCCTTCCGCATTAAGATGGTTGAAATGCTCAGGCAGACCACTCGAGAAGAGCGGGAGAGACTTATCAAAGAAGCCGGATACAACATCTTCGCTTTGCCTTCTCATGCCGTGTACATAGACCTCTTGACGGACAGCGGTACTTCCGCGATGTCCGACTTTCAGTGGGCGGGCCTCATGACCGGTGACGAGGCCTACGCAGGGAGCCGCAACTATTGGAGCCTGGTTGAGTCCGTGAAGGAGATCATGGGCTTCGACTTCGTGGCGCCTACCCACCAGGGGAGAGGCGCCGAGCATATCCTCATGAACATGCTCGTCAAGAAAGGCGATAGGGTCCTCGGGAACATGCATTTTGACACGACCGAAGGGCACATCCTCCTGCGCGGGGCCGAGCCGGTCAACTGTCTGGCCGAAGAGGGCTACCGGGTGGCGGAGGAAACGCTGTTTAAGGGAAACTTTGACCTTAACAAACTGGAGGAAGAAGTCCGGAAAGACCCCGAGAGGGTACCCCTGATCCTCATTACGGTTACCTGCAACAACAACGGAGGTCAGCCCGTATCTATGGAGAACATCCGCGGGGTCAGCCGGATAGCGCGCAAGTACAGGATCCCCGTGTTCTTCGACGCCGCCAGGTTCGCGGAGAACTGCTGGTTCATTAAGAAACTGGAACCGGGCTACGCGGATAAGTCGATACCGGAGATTGCCCGGGAGATGTTCTCCTACGGCGACGGGTGCACAATGAGCGCCAAGAAGGACGCCTTGGTGAACATCGGCGGTTTCCTGGCTTTTCGGGAAGAAGCCATGCACAGGAAGGCCATAGAGTGGCAGATACCTTTCGAAGGCTTCGCGACTTACGGGGGCCTCGCGGGTCGCGACATGGAGGCGATCGCGAGGGGCCTCCGGGAGGTCATAGACGAATCGTACCTGGAGGACCGGATCGGCCAGGTGAGATACCTGGGAGACCTCCTCATCGAGGCAGGTATACCCATAGTTAGACCGACGGGAGGACACGGCGTCTACGTTGACGCCGCTGCCATGTTCCCGCACCTTCCGAGAAAGGAGTTCCCGGCCCAGGCCCTTGTCGTTGAGCTCTATATCGAGGGCGGGATAAGAGGGGTCGAACTCGGCGGGTGCGCCTTCGGCCACGTAGATCCCGAGACCGGCGAAGACATCTGGCCGGCCTTCGAACTCGTGAGGCTTGCGGTGCCCAGGCGAGTCTACACCGACAGACATATGGCGCAAGTGGCCAAGGCCCTGTCTAGGGTCAAGGATAGAGCATCATCGGTCCGGGGCCTGAGACTTACGTATCAAGCCCCGGTGCTCAGGCATTTCACGGCCAAGTTCGAGCGGGTATAGCGCTCCTATTTTCCGTCTGAAGAGATGGAGGCAAGCACGGGCCCAAGTACCGTTCCAATGGCCAGGCCTGACCCTACCTGGACGGTGTTCCCCAGGATTTCGGCAGGGACCGCAGCCGGTGAGTAGAGGACGGCGGTGCCCAGAGCGTACGCCGCGACCGTCCAGACGCCTGCCATCCCCATAGACAGGAGCATGGCGGCCTTGGGCTTTCCGTGTCCCGCCTTCCCGACGATCCATCCGGCCACTCCTTTGATGACGAAAGTCCAGGGAGCCCATATGAAGTAGCCGCCGATGAGGTCTGCCAGGGTCGAGCCCAGGGCTCCTGAAATGGCGCCAAAAGAAGGCCCGAACGCCAGAGCCGCCGCGTAGATGATTCCGTCGCCGAGATGGACGTAGCCCGTTGGTGTAGGTAGCTTGAGGAAGGCAGTGGCAACCGTAACCAGCGATGCGACCATCGCCAATAGAACAAGACGTCTCTCTCTCATATTAAGTCCCCTCCCACTCGGACTGTTACCGTCGGCACCGGAATCTCACCGGACTCAACCGCTGGTGCTGTCGGGCTCGCCCCGCTCGATCCGGTTTGGGCGGAAGGAGGGGTATTACCGCCGGTCGGGAATTTCACCCTGCCCCGAAGACGTTGTCGATTACAACCCATTATACCAGATATATGTGGTTCTCTTGGGACGGCAGGTGATATCACCTTTAGTTGAGAAAGATAAGAAAGAAATGGATGACTTCCGGATGTACAGAGGGGTATGCGTCTCGTGTACATACATGCCGGTGAAATTGAGGACCTTGTGAGAGACCTTTGTATCAAAGCGGTGACAGACCTCCCGGGTGACGTCGCCGTAGCCCTGCTTGCCGCTTCCCGCCGGGAGACAAGCGCCCTGGGAAGAGAGATCCTTGGCGCGCTCCTCAAGAACGCCGAGTTCGCGAAGGAAACAAGGACCCCGCTCTGCCAGGACACCGGACTAACATATGTCTTCTTGGAGATCGGTCGCGATGTCCGAATTGAGGGCGATATCAAGGAAGCGGTCACAAGGGGTGTAGCGAGAGGATACACCGAAGGGTATCTCCGGAAGTCGGTTGTTAGGGATCCGCTGTTCCACAGAGAAAACACAGAGGACAACACCCCTCCCGTGATCCACATCGATATCGTTCCCGGCTCTGAAGTGTCTGTCACCGTATTGCCCAAGGGTACTGGCAGCGAAAACATGAGTGCCGTCAAGATGCTTACTCCTTCGGCAGGGCCTCAAGGTGTCATGGACTTCGTCTTGGAGACGGTAAGGCAGGGGGCCCCCAACGCATGCCCACCTATGGTGGTAGGCGTGGGTGTCGGAGGGATGATGGACACGGCTTCATTCTTGGCAAAGAAGGCCCTCCTTAGGCCCGTCGGGGACTCAAACCGTGATCCTGAAATTGCTTCAATGGAGAAAAAGCTCCTTGCGGCAATCAACAATCTGGGGATTGGACCGGGCGGGTTTGGCGGTATTACCACTGCCCTGGCAGTCCACATCGAGACCTACCCCACGCATATCGGAGCGCTGCCCGTGGCAGTCAACCTCCAGTGTCATGCCGCAAGGCGCGCTTCGGGGATTCTGAGGGGAGCGGAGAGACCATGCTCACAAAACCAACACTCTTCAAGGTAGGCTCATGACCTTGAACGGGGCTTTCTGGGACGGTGCTCTCAGAGTCTCGGTTCCTTTCACGAACGGCCAGCCTCTCACGAGGCTTAAGGCAGGCAGCAAAGTATTGCTCAGCGGGGTCGTCTACACTGCCCGCGACGCAGCCCACAAGAGGATCGTAGAGGCTCTGGACAGAGGCGAGAAACCGCCTTTCGAGCTCGAAGGACAGGTTATTTACTATGCCGGGCCTTGTCCTCCGCCGCCGGGAAGAGTAATAGGCTCCCTCGGTCCGACTACCAGCGGGCGGATGGACGCATACGCCCCGAGACTCTGCGCCGCCGGGCTTAAGGGCATGATAGGGAAGGGCAAACGCTCGAAGGTCGTCGTCAGGGCCATCACCAAGTTCGGAGCAGTGTATTTCGCGACCATCGGCGGAGCAGGCGCGCTCCTGTCACAGGCGGTGAAAAAGGCCGAAGTCGTGGCCTACCCCGATTTGGGTCCCGAGGCCGTATACAGGCTTGAGATAGCCGATTTCCCCGCGCTGGTTGCTATAGATCCTCTCGGCCGCGACATGTATAATCGTTCATAGGCTGCGCGCTGATTGTTTGTCAGCGGATGACCGCGGCTGCCTTGGACGCGAAACCAGTCACAAACTGATGCGACGGGGGAACATACGATGACACTCAGAGACGAGGCCCTAAAACTGCACCGGGAAAACAGAGGCAAACTGGAGATTGTGGGCAAGGTCCCGCTTCGCGACAAGAAAGACCTGACTCTGGCATATACTCCGGGCGTTGCCGAGGCCTGCAAGGAGATAGCGGCCGACCCGGATAAGGCATACGAATACACCTTCAAGGGAAATGTCATCGGAGTGGTATCGGACGGC
>DUSU01000107.1 GCA_012842425.1 Candidatus Fermentithermobacillaceae bacterium
ACACTCGACGTACTCCACCCTGACTGGATATATCCTCCGGTCCAGGATGCGCACCTTTCCGTCCTCATACCACGCCACGTTCTCATACCTCAGCATGAACGCAAGCCCTTCGTCGAGACGGTCCATCCGGGTTCCCTCCAAAAGCGCGTGTCTTGTGGTATCTTGCCTCGGTCGCCGCAGAACCCTCTTGGGTTTTCGGTGGAAAGCCGGCGAAACCTGCAACTCCTCAATTGCCTAGAGTCCATGGCTCGCCGATTCGTCTGTAGTGGCATTTCATCTGCCATCTAGAACTGGCATCTAGAAAATGTAAGAAACCAACACCGGTCTACATACCTGCCCTTTCCTTTCGATAGTACAATCAAATACTTATCTGCCGTCGTATCTACCGTACGTACCCGCAGTGTCGTACGTAGGTGGCGAAGCGGGAGCGTGGGAAAATGATCAAGTGGTCGGACGATTTATCCGTTGGCGTAAACGAAATCGACAATCAGCACAAGGAACTCATAGACCGGGTCGCCGGTCTCCTTTCTGCAATGTCGCAGGGGAAGGGCAAAAACGAAGTAACCCAAACACTGGACTTTCTCGCGGAATATGTTGTATTTCACTTCAACAGCGAAGAGCGGATAATGAAAGAACACTCTTATCCGGGTTTTGTCCACCACAGGCAGCAGCACTTGTTTTTCACCGGGAAGGTGAAGGAACTCAAAGAACGCCTCGACCGGGAGGGGCCAAGTTCGTCACTGGCCATACAGGCCCAGCGCCTACTATCCGATTGGCTGGTAAACCATATCTCCGTAATAGACAGCGCTCTGGGCGCGTTCCTAAACGAAGCGAAACGCTGACGCCGCCCTCGACTGAGCGCCGGCACTGATTAGGCAGGGTACAACTTCGAGCGTTATAGCCGTGAGTTCATAACCCCAAGGAGCCCCGAAGGAGTATAATGAGCCCGTATGCCGGACAGGCATGCAGCGGCAGCAGGTATCTTGTGCCCTTACGTCACGACAACATCACAGAAGCGTTATCACGATAGGAGTGTCGGAGTTGGCGCAGGGAAACAGGGGCAACGGGGATTGGTCGGGGCTCATCGGAGGGATCGCTTTCACTGCCGCCATTGCGGCTGCGGGCACACAAGCAGCGAAATTACCGGTGCTCTCGAGACCGGGAGCCATGGTCCTTGCCATCCTGATGGCCGTCATCTACAGGCAAGTAGCAGGGTACCCAGAAGGACTGCGAAGCGGGATACAACTCATGTCTAGGACAGGACTCCGCCTTGCAATAGTGCTCTTCGGCTTCCGGCTCAACCTGGCGACCGTGCTCAGCGAGGGTCTGGAGCTCCTTATCCGAGACTTAGGGACCGTAGTGGGCGCAATTCTGCTAATCATGTTGGTCTCCAAGTGGCTGAAAGCCGATGAAAACATCTCGCTGCTCCTGAGCGTCGGCACAGGTGTGTGCGGGGCGGCTGCCATAGCAGCGGTCTCCCCTATTATCCGCGCGAAAGAGGATGAGACCGCCGTCAGCGTGGGGATGATTGCCTTGACAGGCACGGCGTTTGCCATCGTCTACTCTCTGCTGAGACCGGTTCTACCGCTTTCCGCTACACAGTACGGCACATGGGCCGGAGTCAGCCTCCATGAGATCGCCCACGTTGCTGCCGCAGCATCACCCGGCGGAGCCGACGCCCTTGCAGTAGCGCTCCTGGCCAAACTGGGGCGCGTGCTTCTCTTGATACCCTTGTGCTTCGTGCTCATGTACTTCATGAGAAAAAGAGAAGACGGGAGCGGCAAGACCAAGGATGATGGAAAGACCAAGGATAGTGGCAGTGACAAGGACAAGGGCGGGGCTAAGGACAGAGACCAGGACAGGGCCAAGGTCGAGTTCCCCTGGTTCTTGGTAGGCTTCGTCGCCTGCAGCGTGCTGGGCTCCTATGCCCAGATGAGCCCCGTCCTTCACAGCACCCTGACTCAGGCGGGGTCATACATACTGACGGCCGCCATGGTCGGCCTTGGCCTAAACGTAAGCCTGAAAGCGCTAAGCGGGGGGAGGCTCGCCAGACCCTTCTTGGCGATGCTCGTTACGTCGGTGTTCCTGTCGGTGGTCACTTACTTTACGATCGTAGGATAAGCGAGAGGGTGCCGCATCGGCTATCGAGAGTCCGATGGGCACCGCAGGAGAAGTGCTCCGGGCTAACCCAGGCAGGACTGGGTGAGTCTGCTCGCCTATCCCACCGCCCTCTCCACACGGACCGCTTTCGACTTCGCCCAGAGTTCGTCGGCGGTGGGAGCCCACCTCTGCGCTGCCGGGCGCGTCTTGCCGCACAGGACTTCCACGTCTTCAGGAGCCAGCATCTCGGTGGACCGGGCCCCAGTCTCCTTTACCATGGCAACAAGCGCATCCGGGTTGTCCAGGAGAGGACACGGGCGCAGGTGGTTCTCGCTAAACGGCTGCCGCCTCCTGTACGCCATAAAAAGCGGCGATTGCAGCGCCTCCAGGAGCGTCACGTCATGGATGTTCACGTTGGAGTAGTGGATGAACGCGCAAGGCTCCACATCGCCTGCAGCGTTAATGTGCAGGTAGCACCGCCCGCCTGCGATGCACCCGCCGGTGTACTCGCCGTCGTTCCAAAAATCCAGGGCGAAAATGGGCTTCGTGGCGCGGATCTCGCGGATACGATGGTACATGTATGCGCGCTGCTCCGGTGTGGCCAAGAGGTCAGTCACGGCGTCTTTGCCGACAGGGATGTAGGTGAAGTTCCATACGAAGCGGCAGCCCCGTGCGATCATGTCGTCCACAAACTCATCCGAACCCACACTCTCAGTGTTGTAGCGATGATAGCAGGTGGAGTATCCAAAGAATAGGTTGTGCGCCCGCATCCGCTCCATTGCTTCTACAACCTTGCGGTAAGTCCCCGGACCCCTCCGCATGTCCGTGGCTTTCTCGTCACCCTCAATGGAAAAAGCGAGAGCGAAGTTGCCTACGCGTGCGAGTTCTTTGCAGAACTCATCATCCACCAAGGTCCCGTTGGTGAAGGCCAAGAAGTAACAGTCGTCATGCTTTTGGCAGAGGTGGATGAGGTCGTCCTTTCGTACCAGGGGTTCTCCCCCTGAATAGATGTAGAAGTGAATGCCCAGCTCTTTGCCCTGGTTGATAACAGAATCAAGCGTATCCAGTGATAAGCTGTTCCTGCGCCCGTATTGTGCGGCCCAGCAGCCGGTACAGTTCAGGTTGCACGCGCTTGTAGGGTCCATCAAAATGGCCCAGGGGACATTGCAGTTGTACTTCTTCTCAACCTCTCTGGCAGTAGCCCTTCCATCAAGCGTGGCGTTAAACACCAAACACTCCACGAGACGCCGCAAACACCTAGGGTCTACTTCCTCCAGCAAGCTTTTTGTAAAACGGTACCATACTCCCTGAGGGTCGGATAGTAACTCGCGCAGCCCTTTGATCTGACCTGCGTATATCTGACCCCTGTCTAACTGCTGCGCCAAGGAAAGGATGGTCGGCAGCTTAGCCATCGGCTTGTCTGACAGATAGCGAAATAGCAAGTCCAACGTCGTGTTGCGAGCTCTCCTCACGATTAATCCTCCCGTCTTGCTTTAGTGTGCCGGAGTGGTTGTCTATCTCTGTTGCCTAAACGTTTAGTTAACTATACGCAGACCTCCCTACTCCTAGACCTATGCCTTTCTCCCGGCTCTGAGCACCGGAGATATCCGGTCACCTCCCTTTCGCCTGTGTCCGAGCCTCGGGCTTTGCCCCTTGTCTATGACCTCAATCCAAACGCTTACTTCTTGTCGCCGGCCGACCGGCCACCTGATACTTACAAACCTCCTACAGTACGATTTCCTTTCCTCTGAAATACATAGACACGATCTTCTGATAGCTTCGCATAAAAGAATCCCGGACCTCGCTCTCGGTCAACCCGCTGGACTGGACATAGGCATCAAAGTGAGCGGCGAAGTTGAAGACGGGGAAAAACCCGAAAAAGAACTTGAGCACAACGGCCTCCGGTGTGTAGTCGAAGTCGTGGTCTCTGCTCCAGATCGTCCTGTAGAGGGGGCTCTCATTCTTGTTGTAGAGCATATCGAGCAGCCTAAAGAGCGCGTTCTTATGCTTTCCGTGTTTCAGGGATTCAAAGATTACGATTCGTACGACGCCTCGATTTGACAGGGAGAAATCAACGACCTTCTCGGTGTATTGCAGGCAGGCCTTGTAGAAGCTCTGGATATCCTCCTCGGATGCAAACCGCCAGCGGTCGCTCTCGATGTCGAGCCGCCCTTGCTCGATCATGGCGACGACATGCTCTTCCACAAACGCCAATGCAAGTGAAGAGATATCATCGAACAGCTTCTGTATGAGGTGGTCCAGTATGGCCTCTTTGCTCTCAAAGTAGTAGTAGATGAGCGCCTTGTTCACCCCTGCATCCTTGGCGATCTCATCGACCCTGGCCGCATCGAACCCCTTCTCGGAAAAGTGGCGCTTGGCGACGCTTATAATCCTGCTCTTGGTTTCTTCCGTTACGTCTTTCACAAAGGGCACGTCCAACACTCCTGTCGCCGGGACGGATGTCCTCCGCTCTCTCCGCCAGAGTCAACCAGTCCCTCAGCCATGTATGACTAACCGGTTGTTTAAATCCATTGAATCCCGACAACTCTTGGATTGTCAAGGGATAGGTGCCAGGCTCCTCATGCCTTGGAAAGCGTTTCTTACAATGTCCAAAATGTTCCACCAACTCTCCGCCCGGCGGACCGTTTTTCACAAGAATTGGGCCTCTACCTGCGGATTTCCAGTTAATCACATGCCGACAATCTGCTATATTAGTCGAGTATCCATCCTGCAAATAGCGGAGGTGATACCCGGACTACCGCGTGGGGAAGTCCTGGAACTCGTAGTAGGCACGTAGATGTAGATTGTGAATTCAGCTCTTCTTGGGAGGGTTGTGGATGTTAATCCAAGGTAGGATCTCAATTGTCATCTCCATGATTGTGTTTGCTGTCATTTTCTTCTGGCAGGTCATGAGGGCCCGATCCGGCAAGCTGCCTTTCATCAGGCGAATAGCCGGACTGGATGCCATTGACGAAGCCATTGGGCGGGCTACCGAGCTCGGCAAACCCGTCCACCAGACTCCGGGAGCGGCGAGTGTCACCGGCGCAGCGACAAGCCCGATGATCATGGCCGGCATCTCGGTTCTACGTTATGTGTCGCGCAAGACAGCCCAGTACTCCACGCCACTTGTTGTGAGCGTGGGTGCCGCAGAAACGTACAACATCGCAGACGAAGTCGTGCGCTCCTCGTATCTCGAGGCCGGAAAGCTCGATGAGTACACGCCGTCAACCGTAAGGTTCCTCTCCCCCGCGCAGTGGGCGTTCACTACCGCGGCGGTCGGAACCATAACCCGCGAGAAGGTGGCCGCGAACATCATGATCGGTTACTTTACCGCGGAAAGCCTTATCTTGGCCGAAACCGGGCACGCAGTTGGAGCCATACAGATCGCCGGAACTGCGGTTATGCCTCAGATCCCGTTCTTCGCGGTAGCATGCGACTACTGCCTCATCGGTGAGGAGGTCTACGCCGTGTCCAGCTATCTGGATAGAGAGCCCACAATGATGGGTTCCCTTGCAGGCCAGGACATCGCGAAGATGGCGGCAGCCGTTCTCCTTGCGGCAGGCGCCATATTGTCGACCATCGGCTCAGATTTCTTGACCAATCTAATGGCCAAGTAGGAGGTGGATAAACAGTGAAGCATACACTACCGATTGTGATCTGCTTTCTAGCGGGGCTCTTCATGATCCTGGACTTCTCGATCTCGGTGCCCTTCATCCATACCGCATCGAAGAGCCTGCAGGATTGGACGGTCATAGTGTCGGCATTCGCCCTCGGAATCGGAGGCGTTTCACTTATCCGTCTCCACGGCAGAAACATCGTGAAGCGCACGTCCGGATGGGGTAACAGCCTGGTCTTGCTCTTGGGGCTTTTCTTCATGGTGTTCCGCGGGATAGCCTACGGCACGCAAGACCCCGGTTATCTATTCGCTTTCGACAACATGCTGAACCCCTTGGGAGCAGCTGTTTACGCATCACTGGCGTTCTATATATCTTCGGCAGGTTACAGGGCTTTCAGGGCCAGGAGCCTTGAAGCAGGCATCCTGCTGGGCGCCGGTCTCATAGTGCTCTTGGGCAGGGCTCCTGTGGGAGACGCGATATCACCTTACCTGCCTGAGATTGCAAACTGGATCATCAACGTGCCCAACGTCGCAGGTATGAGAGGCATCATCATATGCTCGGCAGTTGGCGTTATGGCCTCGGGACTTCGCGTACTCACCGGACTCGACCGGGGCTACCTTGGAAACTAAGGAGGGAGAAGTCATGGAGAAACTCTTAAACATCGACAGGCGCTTCATCTACGTGCTGGTGGCGGTCCTGGTCTCCCTCCCGCTCATAAGGCCTATCGGCCTTCCGTTCTCGGTGACTGAGGAAACCAGGAAGGCTTTCGCCGCGGTCGATAATCTTCAGCCCGGAGACGTCGTTGTGTTCGGGTTCGACTACGACACAGGCGGTGCCGCTGAGGTCCATCCCCAGTCGGAAGTCTTCTTTGACCACGCCATGATGAAGGGTGCGCGGGTCATCGCGACCTCGATCACCCAGCAAGGTCCTGTGTTCGCAGACAAGGCCTGGTCGAAGTGGGCAGAGCGAGGCAAGACCTACGGAACCGACTATGTCAACCTGGGATTCTTCGCCGGCGGAGAAGCCGCTCTGGCATCGTTCGCCAAGGATATCCCCGGGTTTGTGGCCGTAGATTACTCGGGCAAGCCAATATCGGGCATGCCGATTTTCGAGGGCGTAAAGACCGCGGCTGATGTCGACCTCTTCATCGACATCGCCACGGGCAGCATCCTGCCCTATATCCAGTACTTCCAGGGCCCTTACAACAAACCGCTAACGGGCGGCGCAATCGGTTCACAGATCTCCCGTTACCAGTCGTATTCAGACGCCAAGCAGATACAGGGCTACCTAGGAAGCCTTCGCGGCGCGGCGGAGTACGAGAAGCTGCTGGAAATGCCCGGGCAGGCAACTGCGTCTATGGATGCCCAGTCGGCTGCTCACCTTCTCATCGCCGTCCTGATCGTGCTCGGTAACATCGGAGAAATAGCCGTCAAGAGGAGCAAAGCCGCATCCGTCAAAGGAGGGGCGAGATAGATGGATACTCTAGGCATCTGGGTAGGCGCGTTTCTCACGCTGTCATTCCTTAGCATTCTGTTCGGTGAGAACCCCTTCTACCGGCTGGCGGAACACCTGTACGTCGGACTTGCTGCCGGTCAGGCCATAGTCATGGGATGGCTGAACGTTAAGAACATGGCCATAGCCCCTCTGACAAATGAAGGCAAGTTCTCGGTGATCGTCCCGCTGGTCTTGGGACTCCTGCTCTACTCGAGGTTCTTGCCCTCGTCTCAAGTTAGATGGCTGAACAGGATCCCTTCGGCATTCCTTGTCGGCGTCGGCACGGGGCTAGCCTTCACCCGCTTCGCCCAGTCCGACCTGATCGGACAGATACGTGGCGCATTCGTGCCGATCAATTCGGTGAACGCGCTCGTGATCTTCGTGGGTTCTCTGAGCACCATAACCTACTTCTTCTTCACCAAGGAGCAGAAGGGCGCCTTGAAGGTCACTTCGCAGATCGGCCGACTTACCATGATGATCGCCTTCGGTTCGGCGTTCTCGAACACCGTCATGGGTAGGCTCTCGCTTCTTATCGGCCGACTTCAGTACCTGCTTGGAGACTGGCTCAAGATTCTGAAGTAGGCCTGAATGGGCTTCCGCAGGCCAAAGAAGCAGAAACGGCCAGGCGCACTAGATGTGCCTGGCCGTTTCGTATGTAACAGCCATATGCGTGGAGCCATGACAGAAACGGTCTGCGGGCTCATACCAGACGTGCTATACCTTTCCGGGCAATCTCCAGCAACGCATCTTGCTCCTGCGCTATGTTCTCGTCCAGCCTCACGGCTGCTACGGGTATTATCCACTTGGCAACCGATTCGGCTGTGGCCGGCTGGCCGGTCCTTTCCGTCGCGATTTCGAGATACCTGTCCAGGTACGCGCCCCTGAAGCGTTTGGCGAGCGCGTCGACGGCCGTTCTCTCCGAAGGGTCGTCGAAGTAGCAGTGGGCGTTGTCAAGGAGCAGCACCGTACGTGCAACGTCGGCCAGCGGGTTGCCACTGCACCCGTTGTCCCAGTCTATGGCCACCATGCCCTTTGGAGACACGATGACGTTGTTGAGGTTGAGGTCACCGTGGCAGACGACATCGCCGTCTGGGAGCCCATCGAGGATGCCCAGGATAGATTCCTTCTCCTCGGAAGTTATCTGCCATAGGCCTCTAACCCGGCTTATGAGCCGTTCTCTCTGCGAGGGCAGTCCTTTGATAGTCACCGAATGAATGTTGGCATGGAGTTCTGCCATACCCCGGGCCAGGGGCTTCACTTTCCCGGGGTTGGCCAGGGCCAAATCGCTAATCAGAGGACCGTGGATTCGTTCGTACACGATGCCAGCCCTTCCGTTTATGTCCACGATATCGAACACAGCAGGGACAGGCAGGCCGGCTTCGTGAAGTACCCGGGTCACCCGGAACTCCCTCTCGATCCACGAGCGGTCCGCCCCGGGCTTGAAGACCTTTAGGACCTTGTCTTCGCCCAGGGCGAATACGTCACACTGGTAGCCCCGACCGATCAGTTCTCCGGGCTCCAATCTGGCAACCCCCTTCGCTCTCTTCTACCTGTCAACTTCTATGGAGGGGCTACCACAGTCCTGCGAAAAGGACTCGCGGGGAGCACACTTCGAACGCTAACACAACTCACATCGCAAGCCTTGGCGAGCGCCAACTCTACAAGGAGATTACCGTAATGGGGCCGGAGAACCGGCCCCATCTGATATACGGATATCTGAGCGACGGAAACTAAGGAGTCCCGCCCTTAGGCATGCTTTAGGAACCTCTCAAACCACTCGAGGATCGCTTCCAGCCTCACTATCCTGTTGGCCGGCTTGCCGCTCCTTGAGAGCTCATGGTTCTCGCCGTGGAAGAGCAGCATCTCGGTGGTCACGCCGAGTCTCTTCAGCGCGACATACCACTGCTCGCCCTGTTCGAGGGGGCAGCGGTAGTCTTGGTCGCTGTGGATGATAAGAGTGGGCGTCTTGACGTTAGGGGCATACCGAATGGGCGACCTCTCCATAATGAAATCCTCATGGTCCCACAGGTCCTTGCCGCCCATTCCGGCCCTGTCGTGCGACCACCCGTTATCCGCGACCCCGTACTTGCTGTAGAGGTTTGACATGCTCCTCTGGGTAACGGCCGCGGCGAAGAGGTCCGTGTGACTGATGAGCCAGTTGGTGAAATAGCCTCCCTGGCTCCCGCCTGTAACTCCGACCCGCTTGGGATCAACCCAGTCAAACATGCGGATGGCTTCTCTTGCCATAAACTCGAGGTCCTCCGCATCGACGCCGCACCAGTCCCCCACAACGGCGCGCGCGAACTCCTCCCCGTATCCCATACTCCCTCTGGGATTAGTGTAGAGGACGCCGAAACCGTGACCGGCTAGTATCTGAAACTCGTGGAAGAACACATTGCCGTAGGTCACGTGAGGACCACCGTGGATCTCCATAATGAGAGGGTACTTCTTCCCTTTCTCAAATCCGTTGGGCAGGATGACCCAACCCTCAAGGGTGGTCCCATCGGGATGGTTGAAGGTGACTCGCTTCGGCCACCCGGCGTACCTCTCCGAGGCCAGCTTGCTGTTAAACCCCGTGATCATCTTGAGGGGGTCCTCACCCGGATCGCCCCTGCGCACCTCGACGCCCTCAAGGGCGATCTCCTTAGGCGCGCCGGAGGAGGATCCGTCCGGCAGGTCTCCGTACCACAGGTCACCCATCGTGACCGGAGTAGACTTGTTGAGGACCAGCTTCCCACCGCGTAAGTCGTACGACTTCACGACCATCTGGCCTTCGCCGTATACCTTCTCCCACGTGCCACCGTCTACCGGCAGACAGTAGAGATACGAAGAACCACCGTCAACGGCCGTGAAGTACAGGAACTTGCCGCACGAGGAAACCGTAAGCCCGGTCTTCCCCTGGTCGGGACCGACATCCCCGCCGATGCCCCCGGCAACAAGGTGGGGGAACCCCTGTGAGATGACTTTGCGCTCGAGCGTGCTGAGGTCAGCTTTCCAGATCTCGGGATACCCGCCCGGATACGTCTGTCCCTTCTCATGGCCAATGTAATAGACCGCGCTCTCGTCAGGGGCGAACACAGGACCACCGGCATACCCCAGGCTGGCAGTTACTTTCTTGAGCTCGCCCGTCTGGGGATCGATGAGGTACAGGTCGCTGTAGAGCGCCGTCTCATCCTCGGTCCTCTTGGAGACAAACGCTACGTACTTACCTGACGGCGACGCGCAAGGAGAGCCGCAGTCGTACGGTCCGCTCGTCAGACGACGGACGTTCTCACCCGACAGATCGACGCTCCAGAGCTGGGTATGCAGGCCGTCCAGATAGCCTGCTCCATTCGCCTTGTACCGGAGATTGGTGATCCTTCTGACGGTGGCCCCTTCGCGGAACTTCGGCCGGTCTTCGTCTTCTTTGGCGGAGAAGACGAGTGAATCGCCGCCCAACCAGTCGAAGTCGCTTACCCCTTTGGGCATGTTGGTGACCTGGCGCGCTTCCCCACCTGTCATCTCCATCACGAAAATCTGGTTCGACCCCGCTCTATCGGAAAGAAACGCTATCATCTTCCCGTCGGGAGACCACTTGGGGTTGTAGTCACGACCCGTTGCCTTGCCGCCGCGGTAGGTTACCTGCCGTATTGCCAGGGGGTCGTGGTCCATAAGGGACGAATCATAGAGCCATATGGAAGACGCGTAGGAGTTTTCCTTTTCCAGGACCTCGGAGACGACAAAAGCTACAAATCTTCCACAAGGAGATAACCTGGGAGTACCAACCCATTTCATCTTAAGAAGGTCTTCAGCGACATACGGTTTCTGAGCCAATAAGAACCTCTCCCTTAAGCAGAATATAGCGGCACCGTAGAACCGGCGTAGGGCATCACCCACACCGTTGCGTCGGACCCCAGCGCCGAAAAAGCGCTGCGCAGGGCGTCGTCCAGACTGTAAAAAGGCTTCATCCTGCATCTCTCTACCGTTTGAGCGTCCATCGCGGACACGAGATAGACGTCCTTCTGCTTCAGAACACGCGCAACCGCTGCCGCCTTGTGTGCCCCGAGCACGAACTTGCGGCGGACCGACTCGATGATCTCGTCGAGTCCCATCCCGGTCATGTACCTCTCGAATGTAGCTTCTCCGAAACCCTCTGGACACTCTGCGGTGAGAACGATTATGCCGCCCTCGCGGACGGCATGCTTCGCGTTCTCTAAGGCCTTTTGGGCCTGGTACAGGTTTAGGTCCTTGGGCCTCCCCCCGGCGGAGGCGATAACGATATCGGCTTGCCGGCGGATCTCCACCCCGTAGACCGCACCCGTGACCTTGCGGGCCTCTGCGTGGGCTGCTACGGGATGTCCCGCCACCGCCCGGACAATCCTCTTACCCGGGTCAAGGACAACGTTGAGGATGTAGTCCAGTCCCACCATTTTGGCTGCTTCTTCTATGTCCTGGCGGACCGGGTTCTCTTCGTATGAACCGGTCTCCGCGCCCGGCAGGAGCTGCATTGAGTGGTTGGCCTCAACGGTGCGACTGCTGCAGGCTCCCGGCACTACGGCCTTGGCTCCCCCCGAATAACCGGCGAAGTAATGATACTCGACGTTCCCCGTGGCTATCAGGAAATCGCACTCTGCGACCAGCCTGTTAACCTCGACCGGCGTTCCTCTTGATGTAGTTCCAATGTAGACGAAGTCGCCCGACTCGGTGCTGTCAACGCACCTGCAGCTTCTGAAGATGTCCGCACCCACCAGGACCTCTTTCTCCTCCGGCGTGTGATGCCTGTGGATACCCATCCCGAACATGATGGTTATCTGCGAGTCCTTTACTCCGGCCCTGCTTAGCCTGTGAAGAAGCGGCGGGAGGAGCTTCGCAGTGGGCGACGGCCGCGTTATGTCACTGGCCATGACAACGACGTTCATCCGGGGCTCTACCATATCCTCAAGCCGGGGAGCCCCAATGGGACTCTCGAGGGCGCGCTCTATTTCCTCTTCCTCCGAGGGAGGAAGCACGGGCTCAGACGGCACGAGTATCCCAAGAAGGTTACCTGACGGGACCTGCGCCGCGAGGCTCGTCTTCCCGTACCTCACCTCAATCGTTGCCGCTTCCATACCGTGGTCCTCCCTCGCGGTAATCTCAATCACGCAAGAGCCAGGCGAAGATCACGCGAACCTGCCCCGTCCGGTCACGCGCCACACGTCCTCTACCACACCGTTGCGCACGGCGTAGAGAATATCGTGCAGGTTTACCGTAGTGCAGCAATGGCTCGGGACGAGGAGGATCTTGTCCCCGACCTCAAGCGGCTTCTTGGCAGGCTTGGCGTACTTCTCGTCGAGAAGCCCGATACCCGGGAGCCTCTGAGGATCGTCTGTGGGCCTAAGGGTCACGTGCTCCTCGGACATGCTGTGGACCTTGAGGCCGTAGGACGGGAGGGTTGAGACCATCCCAAACTCTTGAGTCATGGACTTCTGCCCTGCGTCCGTTATGTAGACCTCGGGCTCGGGATGGCTTGCGATGGTGGCGACTACCGCAAGAGAGTTCAGGAAATCCACGCCTGCGGTGGTGCCGTATCGGACATCCATGAAGATATATGAACCTGCCTGGATGTCGGTCAGCCCTTTACGCTTCCCGGCGAACATGTAGGTGCCTGAACCTGCGGCGCTGACAATACCTGAATCCAGGCCCGCTTTCTCCTTGATCGCGTCTCTGTATCCAAACAGGATATCGTAAGCGCGATCGGCCACGGCCCGCCTCTCCTCAAAGTCGGGTATGAAGACGGCAAAGCCTTCGTAGCCCATGACGCCCGCGTACCACACACCGGGCGTGGATGCAGCCAGTTTGGCCAGTTCGATTGCTTCTTCGTGCGTGCGCACGCCTCCGCGCTTGTTGCCAACATCAACCTCAACGACTATGCCGACATTGCCGCCGATGGCCGCCGATTCTCTCGCGATGTCCAAGAGGTTCTGCTTTGAGTCCACGGCGACTTTCAGGTTTGTCTTCTTGGACAGGGCCGCCAGCCTCTTTATCTTGTTCGCTCCAACGGTCTGGTTGGCAATGAGGATATCAGCGACTCCGCCTTCCGCCAGCGCCTCAGCCTCTCCCAGCTTGGCTGCGCAGATCCCGAGGGCCCCCTTGGCCATCTGCATGTTGGCGATCTGGGGGGTCTTGTGTGTCTTGGCATGAGGGCGGATCCCTACTCCGGCACCGCACTCCTTCAGGAAAGCCATCATCTTATCCATGTTGGATTCCATGATGTCCAGGTCAACCATAAGGGCAGGAGTCTCGATCTCGGTCCAGGGCTTGCCTATCACTTGCTGAATCTCGCAAGAACAGCACTTCTTCTCGTCTGCCAATCAGTTCATCCTCCTCACTCACTCACTCTGACTCCTCTTGTCTTATGATAGGACTCTCAGGAACTAAAGACCATATGCCTCGTCTAACGATTTGGAGGTGCCGGTCACATGGGTGCGAAGCGTACGTCCCGTATTGCCCGGTCGAGAGCCCTAACCGTTATCTTGGCGGTATTGCTGTCCGTTGGGCTGCTCGGAGGATGCGGCGTAAGGAACAAAGGGAATGAACTGGCCTCAAACCCCGAGATAGGGGTGCCATCGACGCCCGTGTCGTCACCCGCAGTTTTGCCTGCTCCGGACTCATCGCAGACATCGCCGTCAACCCCTGTGTCCTCGTCTGTTATATCCGGCACGACGCCTTCCGCGACACCTTCCCAGATTGAGCCGGCAGGTCCGGTCCCTTCAGGTGTTTCTCCGGGGTCGCGTCCGGAGGTAGCCCCGGACCCGGGGGAACTCGTTGAACTTACGGACCTCGATGACAGTTTCGTGATCGATATGCGATACGCCACCGAAGACAACTTCACGGGTCAGAAGATATACTCGCAGGCCAGGTGCTTCTTGGTGCGGGGGACCGCGGAGAAACTCATCGCGGCCAACCGCGAGTTCGCCCAGATGGGCTACCGGCTAAAGATATGGGATGCCTACAGGCCGCCGTCGGCGCAGCGTGCCTTGTGGGAAGCCGTCCCCGACCCTAACTACGTGGCCAATCCCGAGAAAGGCTCCATCCATACCAGAGGCGCGGCAGTCGACGTCACCCTCGTGGATGCGGAAGGTAATGAACTGCCAATGCCCACGGGCTTTGATGACTTCAGCGAGAAGGCTGCCATTGACTACGATGGGTGCACTGAAGAACAGGCCAGAAACAGAGAGCTCCTGGCCGAAGTCATGGTGAGGCACGGTTTCGACCGAGTTAAGACAGAGTGGTGGCACTTCGTAGACAGCCAGGCGAGCAGCTATCCCATGCTTGACATAGAGTTCGAGGATATGGAGTAGAGAGCCCCACGCCCGGCCGCAGTTTGACTCGTATCAGTCTCAAAACGACTCCTCAGTCTATCTACCTCGGCTTCATCCAAGTCGGGAAGCGGGCGCAAAGCCTCCATTAGTCGCACTGCTGCATTCGTTGGGATTGCGTAGACGGAATCGCCGGGCCGCGCACGCACCTCCAGACCTACTTCCGCCATAGACACCCCGCCGGCCTTCGGCCCGATCACCCATTCCATTGGGACCACCCAGGGCCTGGCAGGAGTCACATCGCCACGGAACTCCGCAGGGCCCAAGGCCTGCGCAAGGCCTATAACCTTGCGGACGGGGGACGTAACGTATATGAAAAACAACGTGCCCTCTCTTACTTGCCTGGCCAGCCTTTCCTTGCCCGCAGGGAAGCTTATGGTGCAGTAAGGAATACCCACGTCCAGCGACCGGAAGAAGGCCGGGTACACCAGCTTAATGGAGTAAGGTTCTCCGAGTGAATTATGTAGAAGCCCGGGAGTCTCGC
Organism: Candidatus Fermentithermobacillaceae bacterium; assembly: GCA_012842425.1. Classification (GTDB taxonomy): domain Bacteria; phylum Bacillota; class Sulfobacillia; order Fermentithermobacillales; family Fermentithermobacillaceae; genus UBA3951. The sequence continues at coordinate 15,033 of DUSU01000107.1, forward strand.
CCTTGAGAGCCCGGGCATTCGTGCCGTTGGCGACGGCACCCATCTCCTGCGCTGCGCTTATCTCGCGCGTTGCACCTATCTCCTGCGCTGCGCCTGCCTCCTGCGCTGCGTCTGTCTCCTGCGTGACGCGTATCTCATGTGCTGCTCCTGTCTCGTGGGTGGAACGAGTCTCGTGCGCGACGACTGCTACTTGCGTACCTGTCTCTTGTACGTCTCTCTCGAGCGCGGCACTCGCATGTTGGACGCGAGTACTGCCTACAGACCTCGGTCTGGCAACGCGGCGGGTCAAATCGGGACCGCCATCATTCGTACGGCCATTCATGAGGAGTGTACGGAGATCAGAGATTGTCTTCTCGATATCTTCCAGGCGGCGCTCAACCGCCTCCATACGCTTATGCATGAAATACCTCCGCCTAATGATCTGTGGTCTTCGAAAGGCAACACGGTACTTGCCCCCACTACGGCTACATGCCACCGGGGTGCGGATGTGAAGTTTCTTACGTCTTTGGTAGGCCAAAAGCGGCTATAGGAGTTCCGCGAGGACCCTTCCCAGTATTGACCTTGCCAGTATCACAGGCGCCCCTGTAATGGACTTGACCGTCTCTTTCATCGCCATGGTATATCCGATGCAGTCCATGACAACCAGTTCGGCACCCCAATCCCGGAGGCGGGCAGCCGCCTTCTCAATATCTGCCGGATCCTCGTAAGGTGAAGCCGCTTCGATCTTCAAGAGTTCGCGGCCTGATGTATTGCCGCAACCGGTCTCCCCTGCCGGCTCGCCATCCCGGTGGACCTGAGACCACCGTACATATCCTTGCTCTATCTGGTCTTGGTCGGGTAGGAGAACGCCGAGTCTCCTACCTCGAGCCAGCGACGTTACTACGTGCTGGAGCACCAGCTGCGGCTTGACGAGCAGCTTCTCGCACGGTAGTTCGGGAAACTCTCCCGTACAGACCAACGCGACCACGTCGGCTCCCTTGTCTATAAGCCCCTTGATCTGGTCTGCCATCCTGGAGAGTATGTGTCTCTCCGCTATTCTCACGGCCGTGCCGTCGGCCATCCTTGTGACCAGGACGTAATCGCCGGGCTCGGGAGCGAGCTCCCGCACCTCATCAATGGTCAACCCGTCCAAGGCGCCTGCCTCCATGATCCTGATGGGAGGACGCGGCCCCGCTTCTCCTGAATCCAGACCCATGGCTACCCTCAGTTCGGGAATTAGGTCCGGTCTGGGCGATTGCCCGATCGTCACCGTGCCGAGCGTCCTCATATGCGCAGCTCCGGCTGTTTCATGCGCAGCATCTACATGTCTTTCTGTAGTTTCATCATTACGGGTCATGCCGCTCCCCTCCCGTGCTCCAAACGGCTACTCGCCGGCGCTCACTACACAGCTCATTCCTTCAGGTGAACCTTTCCCGGTGTATGCCCCATGTGTAAGTTGCCTTTCCCGTTCAACAATTTCTTACCATTTTTTCCAAGTTCCTTCAAGAGGAATGGAATATTGTCGGACGGTGCGAACGCCCTCTCTTGCCTTTCATAGTGTGACCGCGACCACCGGGCCGCTGCCGGCCGAGCCCTAACACAAGTGCGGCGCAGAGTACGGCGTCAAGCGTACTTCCCCATAGTCCTGAGGTGTGTCATGGGGCCGTACAAGCGCACCAGCGCCGCAAACTCGGCCTCGTCGTAGAACCTGCACTTCCCCGTGCCGAAAGCTTTGGCCACTTCGATCACGAAGCGCGTCGCTTCCTCGATATCCGTGGGGTGACTCGCCCCGGTGGCGCAACCCGGCACCACGCTGCACGCCGTGATCGCCACCCCGACCACCGGCTTATCCGTAGCGGTCGCAGGCTGAAGGATGCTGTTCAGGTGGTATATCCCGTTCCCGTACGGAGTTATGTCTTGTGTTGTGATCGGGAACGTCACGGGCGGCTTCCCCGTGGTGATGCTCATGATGTCTAGGAGGTCCTCGCTCACCCGCAGGATATAGCCGTCTTTCACGGTGGGCGAAATTGCAAAACCCCTCACGTTGATGATCTTGTTTCCCTTCGTGGTATCGATGGACAGAATGGCGTCCATTTCAGGGTCTACTTCATGCCTGTTCATCGTCGCCATGTCCACCGGAGCGCCCATGAACGGCACCGGATCGTGGGGCAGCGTGGGTGAGTTCGGACATACGTGGGTGCAGATGATGACGTCCCCCGGCAGGGTATCGCCCAAGGCAGCCATGCGCGAGAGCTTCAGGGCGGCCGCTAGGGCAGTCACGGCGCCGTCCGCGTCCGAGACCATCCCGATGGCCTCTGGCCTGGCCCCCACACCTCCGAGCCGCCCAATGATGCCTAAGGTAGGCGCGTTTCCTCCTGCGGATTTTCCGCGCTTTCCCGGGATAGATATCTTGACGAAGTCCGTGTGGCCCTTCTCGCCGTAAATCGTCTTATACGAAGCCTCGACGGCGCCCGGCCCACCGCCTGCAGCGCGCACGGCATCGACCACAGCCTGTCCACATGCTTTAGGGCTATCCAATAGGGCTATGGCCTCAAGAACCGCCCCAAAACTCATCCTACCTTCCTCCCTACGCGCACTTAGTTTGCTAAACGACCACTAGGTAAGTCACGCTATTTCGCAGAACATCTCAGAAAACGTACCGGATTACTTCCTTCCCGACAGCCTGCTCAACCGCCTTGTACAGTTCTGGGTCCTTAACGCCGGCCCCCAAGATAAGCCCGGACTGCGGCACAACTACCACCGCGATGCCCTGCCCTTCCTTCACCTGGGCGGACGATACGGGGTCTCCCGTGTCTAAGTCGAGGGTTGCTATGAGGTCGGGAAATGTGGCGACACGCCGTGAGTCGTGGCCTTCCGTCCACTCCAGCGTTATGTATTCATTCCAGAACGTCAGTTCATAGTTGTCGTTCCCCGATTCCACCGTGAGCACGCCGGTATCGAACCCGCCGGAGCTCACGAGCACCTTCTTGGCTACGACTCCCCTGAGCGCCACAAAGCCCCGGGAGGCTTCGGCTGCCGCTGAGATCCGCTCGTCTCCGGGGTGCGCATCGAGCATTGCCTTACCAACCTGTATACACCGGCTAATCGCCCCAACGGCGTTATGTTCCTTAGCGTAGGAGACGGTCACCGGGTTTCTCGCGACTGCAACCAGCCCTCCGGCATATGCCGCGGCCTGCCTGACGACGGAATCCGCGAATCCCAGGCTACCGTGGATAAGCACTTCGAGGTAGGTCCCCTCCTCGCGGCTTCCTCCGACAACGGCCTGGACAGACTCGTATCCCTTCACGCGATGGAGGCCCATGGATCCCATGATCCCGGTGGGGTGAGCGCGTCCGTTGCACGGAGCATCGATCACGGGCAGTCCCGTCCCCGCCGACTGTATCCAACCGTTTACGGTGGCCAACCCTCCGCACTCGTTAGTGATAAGGCCTGCCACCTCACGTCCCGTCTTCTCGCGAAAGAACCGGACGGCTCTGGCGTACTCTTCGGCCCCCGCGTGGTGCCCCTTGCCTGCCGGCGACCCAACCGCGGACACCGTGAGGAGGACGGCGTCTCCGGGTAAATCGTCCAGGTCAACCAAGGTGAGGCCTGAATCCGAAGGTGACTTCCCGGCCCGTTTCATTTCAAGCGCCATCTTCCCAAGCCGCATCCCGAGCTCAGGCGAACCGCCTCCTCCGCCTCCGTAGAAACTACCGCCGGTCACTGCTGCCTCAAGTATTTCTTCGTTCAAAACCGTCGTAGCCACGCCGGCCCCTCCTTTTCGTCAGTGCTTACCGGATGAATTTCAAAACGACTGCCCCTTAGTCCTGTCTGAACGTGCAAATCCGGTGCCGCGCCTTGGTTATTCTGTCCTGCGACTACATAATGTTACTAAGACGACTCGAAACGGAGAGAGGTGTTGTGAATGTCCGAGAACAGGAAGCCAGATTGCTGCAGTAAGCCGCAGGGAGCGCCCGCACCTGAGGCATCCGAAACCGTAAAGGCCCTGCTTACGCCACAGGCGCTCGCTAACACAGGCTGTCCCCGCATCGCGATTGGAAAACACGAACTGCCTCCCCTTCCGTATGCGTATGATGCCCTGGAACCCTACATAGGCCGGGAGACGGTCCGGATCCACCACGACCTGCACCACAACAGCTATGTGACGGGCCTCAACCAGGCCGAGCTGGAGCTCGCGAAACAGAGGGACGGAGCCGGTTTCACCAACAACCGGTACTGGGAAGAGCAGCTGGCGTTCAACGGAAGCGGGCACATCCTCCACAGCATTTACTGGTCCAACATGGCACCGCCTTCGATGCGAAAACCCGAGCCGGACCAAGCCATGCGTGCCTGGATAGACCTATCTTTCGGTTCGTTTGACGCGATGAAAGGCCAGCTTACCGCGGCCGCAGAGCAAGTGCAGGGCTCGGGGTGGGCTACCCTCGCTTGGAATCCGGCCTGGCAGAGGCTCGAGGTGCTTCAGGTCAGGCGCCACGAGAATCTCACCGAGTGGGGCGCGATCCCGCTTCTGGTTGTGGACGTCTGGGAGCACGCGTATTACCTGGATTACCAGAATAGGCGCGGCGAGTACCTGAAGGCCTGGTGGAACCTGGTCGACTGGGCTGATGTGGAGCGCAGGATGGCCCTAACCATGAAGTCCTGTGTGCCGCTGGCTAAGTAAGAACGTCTGGATTAGGCACACCTGGATACTGAGGCGGACAGACACCAAAGCGGATAGCTTCTGAGCGGAAGGAGCGTACCGCAACCGGCGGGCTTGGTCGTGCCTGCACGTGCGCACAAGGGAAAATAGGGGACCAGAGCTGACTTGCCTAACGGCTCGGGCAAACCAACTCACCCACAGGTGAGAACACTTAGGTCTTCTTGTCAGGCCTTTCCCCGACGAGCGCGGTTACTTTGCCGACCTCGATCACCTCGACCGGCGGCCCATTGCCGCGCCCGAGGGCCCTGGCAAATGACTCGTTATCCCCGGGTCTCAGGCTGTCGACCATGACGGTAAGCACCGGCTCGCGACGGCTGTCGCAGGGATCACTAACCGGCCTCGCCCCTAGACCTGCGCCCACAACACGCGGCACGTCCAACGCCCGCCGAATGACTTCCCTGAGCTCCTTGGTGGGAGTCATCGTCCGCCACCTCCCCTGTTAAGTCGCAGCATATCTTATGTTTACTCGGGGAAACGCGTTCCTATGAAACCGAGTGAAAGCCCTAGGATCTCGCGGCTATAGACCGGCGACAATTGCCCTGTTCTAGTGGCCAATCCCGCTGAGGCGTTTGAGGGTTTCCCCTGCGGTGTCCATGATGTGGCGGATTATGTCCCGTGCCGGCTCGACACGCGCCACCATGGCGGCGATCTGACCTGCCATGAGCGAACCGTTCTCCACATCTCCGTCCACAACTGCAGCTCTCAGACGCCCTACGCCGAGCGCTTCGATCTCCTCCGCGCTCGCGCACCTCTCTTCCAGGGCAAGGAACTCTCTCGCCAGCTTGTTGTCCAGGACCCGGACGGGGTGGCCCGTGGTCCTCCCCGTCACTACGGTATCCCGGTCTCTCGCCTTAATGACGGCCTGCTTGTAGTTGTCGTGTACGGTACACTCGGAAGCACATATGAACCTGGTGCCCATCTGGATACCGGCGGCGCCCAGAGCCAGCGCCGCGACCAGCCCGCGCCCATCGAAGAAGCCGCCGGCGGCAACCACCGGGATCTCCACGGCATCCACGATCTGCGGGACCAGAGGCATTGTGGCGATATCACCTATGTGCCCGCCGCACTCCATCCCCTCGGCAACGAGGCCGTCAACGCCGGCCCTCTCCAGTCGTTTGGCCAGGTTGACGCTGGCGACCAGCGACAGGACCTTTGCTCCCGCTTCTTTGAGCTTGGGGATGTACTTACCGGGGTTGCCGGCGCCCGTCGTCACCACAGGGACTTTCTCTTCAACGAGGACTTCAATAACATCCGCCGCAAAAGGCGACATGAAGTAGACATTCACACCAAACGGCTTGGATGTAAGGGATCTGGCTTTGCGCACTTCGTTCCTGACAACCTCCGGAGGCGCGTTACCTGCCCCTATCACTCCGAGCCCTCCGGCTTCGCTCACCGCCGCGGCGAGTTCTGCCGTGGCCACCCACGCCATCCCGCCTTGTATGATCGGATACTCAATGCCCAGCAAGTCACATAGTCTTGTGCGGATGGTCATGGCCACTCCCCCAAGGGTTTTTGCCCATTCTACCATCAGGTTTGGGCCGTGCCAACGACTATGTGCACCGCTACGTGCACAGAACCGGCGACCTACTTTGAGAAAGTGGCCATTACTTGAGCACCCTTGAGCGCCATTCCGTTACTTCTTATCTGAACCGGCTACCTGTACCATTTACCCGGTGCCTATTCCAAACTAACTCGGGCATCACGCTTCTGTCGTCTCCGCCTTCTGTCCCTCTAGGACTTCCTTGAGCCCTGAGAGCGCTCCAAAAATAGCGGCCGCATCGGCCGGAACGACTATCTTGGTGGCCTTGCCGTCCGCTACTTTCTCCATGGCCTCAAGCGACCTTATCGCCACCACTTCCTTGGTCGGGGCGGCCGATTTGATCGCGTTGAACACCATCGTGATCGCCTCAGCCTTGGCGCGCTCCACGGCTAGGATGGCTTCCGCCTCACCCTGGGCCTTAAGCACCGCGGCCTGCCTCGCGCCTTCGGCTATCTGGATGGCCGCTTCCCTCTCACCTTCGGCCTTCAAGATGGCAGCCCTCTTCTCACCCTCAGCCCTTAGCACTGCCTCGCGCCTCTCGCGCTCGGCCCGCATCTGCTTCTCCATGGCTTCGAGGGTGTCTCTGGGAGGCGCGATGTTCTTAATCTCCACCCTGGTCACCTTGATGCCCCACTTATCGGTGGCCTCATCAAGGATGGTCCTGAGCTGGGAGTTCACGACATCCCGCGACGTAAGCGTCTGGTCTAGGTCCATATCGCCGACGATGTTGCGGAGTGTGGTAACGGCCAGGTTCGCGATGGCCGCCCTGGGGTCGGCTATTTCGTAGGTGTACTTAATGGGGTCCGTTACCTGATAGTAAACAACGGTGTCAATCTGCATCGTCACGTTGTCTTTGGTGATGACCGGTTGTGGCGGGTAGTCCGCTATCTGCTCTCTGAGGTCTATGACCGCCCTCATGTGGTCTATGAACGGGATCAGGATGTTCACACCGGTCTTGGCAACACCGTGGAATTTACCGAGTCGCTCTATGATCCCGGCGCGAGACTGGGTGATGATACGCACCGAACTGGCCGCGAACAATACCGCCAGAAAGATGAGTAGCAGGAGCAGGAAATAGCCTTCCATCACGATCTCTCCTCTCTCGAGTAATGCTCTTCACCGGGCCACCCGGCTGACGGCTTACTTCACTCCGGCGCCTTCACTACCAAACGGACTCCGTCAACCCTAAGCACCTCGACCGACACTCCCTGGGGTATAGCCCTACCGTCTACTGACTCCGCCGACCAGACCTCACCGCCCACCTTAACCTGACCCCTGTCATTAGCGGGTATTTCCTTCGTCACAACACCGGTCTTCCCCACTATGGCATCGATGTTGGTCTTCGTGAGCGCGTCTTGGCGTGTCCATTTGGACGCAAACCGTCTCGTGCTGAGAACCAGTCCTATTGAAACCGCGAGGAAGACCAGCGCCTGGCCTACCGGTCCAACCCGCAAAACTGACATGAGTGCCCCGGCAATGGCGCCAACGCCAAACCACCCTATGAAGAACGACGGGGTTACTATTTCGAGGACGGCGCACACTATGGCGACAGCAACCCATCCGCCCCAATGCATAGGCAACTCCCTCCTCGAAGTTTGATACGAATTCCCGAGGAAAAAGATTCGAGATCCAAAGCAAAACGCCTTTCCGGCTAGAAGCCGAACGCTTTTCTGATAAGGCCGCAGGCCGGCCGGAGAACCCGGACAAGCGGCCCGCCTCTCTTTGCCAGCACTTCGGCCTCGCCGGAGATCCCGGTCTTCCGCACTTTCGGGTCCGAGAGGTACATGGCCAGAAGTCCTCGGACCACCGCAAGATGGAGCCAGGCTTGGGGGAGGCTTGAGGCAGCCTCCAGGGAGCGATCCACGAACCTCGTGAGCCCTGTCACTATTTCCTCATGGGACGGATAGGCGTTCACGAAGTTCAGGTCTCCGCCGAGGCGGTCCTCTTCCCTGTCGATGTAGTAGTCGAGCAGGATGTGGAGCCCCGATATGTAAGGGAAATAGGCTGAGAAGAGGTCCGGCGCGTGTGAGGAGCCGCCGGAGAAACCGCGAGACTGTGTGGTTTCCGGGGTGTGTGACGACGCGCATATGAGAGCGAACATCCCGAGGGTCGAGCCG
>DUSU01000108.1 GCA_012842425.1 Candidatus Fermentithermobacillaceae bacterium
CTGAAGACGGAGGGGGCAGCCACGCTGCCCCCAACCCAAAAAAGAGGGTGACATTATCACAGTCTAGTTAACGCCTTTCAGGGTGACATAATCACTGTCCGTTGACACCCCTGATCCGGTAACTTTGTGAGAAAAATAACAGATTCGGACACCGAAAAAAACAGAGAACCCAGCGACCTTCCGCCCCGCTGCTTACTCTCTCTTCTCGGGCGTGGCCGGGTTCCCGTTCCGCTCCGCTCTCAACACTCAGATAATCGCTACGCCGGTTCAATATCTGACCTGTTCAGCGCCTAATTCGCTACAGGATGATGCATATGAGACCTCCGGAACCTTCGTTTACGACCCTTCCCAGAGTCTCTTGCATCTTGTGCCTCGCGTGCTCGGGCATCCTGGCTATCTTCGTCGTGACCCCATCCAGGACCAGGTCTCTCAAGGGCTTACCGAAGAGGTCCGTGGACCAGATCTTCCTCGGGTCATCCTCGAATTTCTCGGCGAGGTACGAAACCAGTTCCTCACCCTGCTCTTCGGTCCCGATGACCGGGCTTACCGTCGTCTCGATCTCGGTCCTTATCATGTGGATTGCCGGTCCTCTGGCGCGCAGCCTTACTCCGTAGTTTCTGCCCTGCTTGACCATTTCGGGCTCTTCGAAAGTCATGTCGTCGAGGGTCGGCTCCACTATGCCGTATCCGGTCTCCTCGAGTTCCTGAAGCGCCAGATGCAGTTTGTCGTAGGTCTTCTTCGCAACCGCCAGTTCTCCCACAAGGTTCAAGAGGTCGGCTTTGTCGTTCACGGTGGTGCCGGCCCTCTCGCTCATCACTTTGAGGAAGGCATCGTCGCGGACCTCGAGGTCGAGCGTGGCCGTCCCCGTGGCCATATCCACCTTATCCACCGTCACCTTGGCGATATTGTCAGAAGCCTGTAGCATCATGACGCATGCATCTATGTCCCTGACCCTCTTCACTTTGGACACTGCGTTCCGGATGTCCCCGTCAATCTTGCTGCGCAGCCAGTGAGAGGTTGACAGCATCTGCACCCACTTGGGGATGCGCACGGTCATGTCCTTGAGGGGGAACTCGTAGAGGACCTGCTCCATAATCAGCGTGATGTCGTCGTGGTTGAGATCGAGGCAATTAGCTGGGATGACGGGTACTCCGTACTCGCCCTCCATCTCTGTGGCAAGGTCGGATACTTCCTTCGAATATGGGTCTCGGCAGTTCAGAACGATGACAAAGGGCTTCCCGAGCTCGGTGAGCTTCTCCACTACCTTCCTCTCGGCCTCGACATAGCTCTCCCTGGGTAGGTCCACGATGCTGCCATCGGACGTGACCACGATACCGATGGTCGAGTGATCGGCAATCACCTTCTCGGTGCCCAGTTCTGCCGCCTGCACAAACGGAACAGGCTCCTCGAACCACGGAGTCCTCACCATCCGCGGCTCATCGCCATCCATGTACCCTACCGCGCCTTCAACCGGGTACCCCGTGCAGTCAACCATTTTCACGTTCAGAGAGAGGCTGTCACTTATGTCCACCGGCACGGCATCTTCAGGGATGAACTTGGGCTCGACGGTCGTCACTGTGCGGCCGGATCCAGCCTGCGGCATGGAGTCGATGGTCCTCTCTCTGTCGTACTCGCCGGTCAGGTTGGGAAGCACGAAGAGTTCCATGAACTGACGGATGAAGGTGGATTTCCCGACACGCATGGGACCTACTACGCCAATGTAGATATCGCCGTTTGTGCGCCGGGCGATATCCATGAAGATATCGAACTTCTCCACCTGGACTCTCCCTCCTATAGCACCTTGACGGTAATCTATATGCCAAGCTGCTCTATGACTTGACCCATAAAGACATGGAGTTAAAGAAACAAGTTACTTCTAACAATATGAGGTTAACTAAGAAGATTAGAACAGGCCGCAAACGGGCAGATAGCGACGTGGATCGTGGTCGCGGGCGAGGCTGCGCGTAAACCGGCCGTTTGGAGTCTACCGGTGAGCTCTATGTGGTTCTGGCGGTCAGCGTGAGACGTAACGCTGATTGAGAGAGATCACAGGTAGTGCGCAGCCAGCCTCGTGTTTTGAGGACCCAGGCTGAAGACTCGGGCTAGAACTCGCGCTCGGACCTTTTCTCGCGGCTCATGATGACGGTAAGGCCTTGCCGTACCGGCATATCTTCATAGAGCACGCGGTAGACGGTTTCGGTTATGGGCATGGAGATGCCGAGGCGTTCTGCAAGCGTCACGGCGCTTTTCACCGTAATGAACCCCTCAACCGTATAGCCCGTCCGGTCCAAGAACGCCCGGATAGATTCGCCTTTCCCTACGGCTATCCCGGCTTGACGGTTCCTCGAGAGGGGCCCGGTCGAAGTGAGCACCAAGTCGCCAACTCCGGAAAGCCCGGCAAAGGTGAGCGGGTAGGCCCCCAGAGCGACGCCCAGACGGGTTATCTCGGCAATACCTCTGGAGACAATGGCTGCCTGGGCGTTGTACCCGAGGCCCATACCCTCGACCATGCCGCACGCGAGGGCAATTATGTTCTTGAGTGCTCCTCCCAGTTCTACCCCGGCAACATCCTCGCTGGTGTAGACCCTGAAGTAGGGCACCATGAACGCCATCTGAGCCGCCTCAGCGGCGATCGGCGAAACGGAGGCAACTGTAGTCGCTGCCGGAAGCCTGTTTGCTATCTCCACGGCGAAGTTGGGACCGGAAAGGGCCACCAACCGGTTTGACAAGGCGGGGTTAGCCTCACCCCAGACTTGAGTGGGTCTCCTCAGGGTGTCGGGATCGAGCCCTTTGGTAGCGCTAACTAAGAGGGCGTCTTCGGGTATGAAAAGGGCCATTACTGCCGAGACTTCCGCGACAGCAGTTGACGGCGCGGCTGAGACAACCAGGGAAGCCCCTGAAAGGGCATCTCTCCAGTCGTTCGTAGCGACAAGGCCCTTGGGAATACTGGCGCCGGGAAGCTTTAGGCAGCGGTTCTCATCGTTTATCGCCCTTACGGCTTCCGGGTTCCTATCCCAGAGCATGACCTCATAGCCGTTATCCAGGAGGACTACCGCGAGGGCCGTCCCCCATGCGCCCGCGACAAGTACGCACGCCTTCTTCACCTGGGCTCATCCTTTCCGGCAATAACCTTCTCGCCGAACTTACGCTCAGTTCCCGAAAGAAGCCGTGCGATGTTGGACCGGTGCTGCACTGTGATGGCTGCGACGAGCAAGAAAACCGTTATCCGTTGGATTGTGGTATATGAAGGGGTAAACGACAGCAGAAACGCAGTCCATGCTGCTACAAGGCTCCCGAGGGACACATACCGGCTGGCCGCGACCGTGACGACAAACACGGCCAATGCTGCGAGTAGCAGGTATGGAAATACGACAAGCCCTACGCCGGCCGAGGTCGCCACTCCTTTGCCCCCCCTGAACCTCAGGAACACGGACCAGTTGTGACCCGCTATGGCGCACGCTCCGGCTACAAGGGCTCCCACAGACTCCATACCCAGAAATCTCATCCCGAGGTAAGCGGCAAGCGCTCCCTTTCCGGCGTCGAGCAGGAGCACGGGGATGGCATAAGCGGCACCCAGAGTTCGGAGCACGTTTGTCGCTCCCGTATTACCGCTTCCCTGTTTCGTGATGTCGACCCCTTTTAGTCGAGCGGCCAAATATCCGAAGGGTATCGCTCCCATGAGGTACGACGCGAGACAGACCGCGGCGCTAACGCCTACTGCTTCCAAAGCCAAGTTCATTGCCTTCGTTTCCTCTGCCTTTCCCTGAACTCCATAACGATGGGAGTCCCCTGGAAACCGAAACGCTTCCTCAGCTCGTTCTCCAGGTACCTCTCGTACATCGCCGAGACCTTCTTGGGGTTTCTCACAAAGAATACGATGCGAGGCGGGTTTTGCCCTACTTGGGTAGCGTAGAAGAAACGGGCTTCTCTGGGCGGCGGATTCATGGTAGTTATTTCGGTCACCGCTTGGTTGATGAGGGACGTGTCGATCCTCTTGCCGTACTCGGCGTACACATCCAGCACCTCAGGCAGGATCTTGTCTACTCCTTTACGCGTCAAGGCCGAGATGAAGAGGACCGGCGAGTAGTCCACGGGCCGGCATTCATGGAGCACCGCGCTCTTGTACTGGTCCCTCGACACGTCGCTCCAAAGACCAAGGTCGACTTTGTTTACGGCGATAATCGAAGCCTTCCCGTTCCTGCGAATGTAACCCGCGATCCTGCGTTCCTGAGATGACGGACGCTCATTCCCGTCAAGGACCAGGATGACCACGTCGGAACGCTTGATCGCGCTCAAAGCCCTACCCACCGAGATCTCCTCAAGTTTCTCGCCAATGACCTTTGGCCTCCGGAGTCCGGCGGTATCTATCAAGACGAATTCCCTATCCTGCCACCGGAAAGGAGTGTCAACCGCGTCTACGGTAGTGCCGGGGATGCTGGAGACCGTCATGCGCGCGTCTCCCAAGAGGGCGTTCACCAAAGAAGACTTCCCGACATTGGGCTTTCCGACAATGGCAATACGGATCCTCCCGGCAGATACATCATCCGGGAGTTCTTGGTTTTCGCCGGGGTCCTCAAACTCCTCATACTCACTGATTTCCTCAAACTCGTCCGATTCCCCGGTCCCTGCAATTTCTCTTGATTCGGGAGACATCTCCGGCCCGGCCACCTCGGGGGGTACCGTTTCGTCGTAAGCGCCGCGCGCGCGCATTATCTCAAGTAGTCGGTCCAGGACTTCTCCGACTCCAAGTCCGTGCGCCGCGGATATTGGATATACATAGTCAAAGCCGAGCTTGTAGAAGTCGGCGGTTTTGGCATAAAGCTGCGGCGTATCTGCCTTGTTGGCCGCAAGGATGAGTGGCTTATTGGTCTTCCTCAGCACCCCTGCGACTTCGATGTCTTCCGCGGTAAGTCCGGCGCGCAGGTCAACAACGAAGATCAGCGCGTCCGCTTCTCTGATCGCCTGCTCGACCTGAACGCGTATCGCCCGTACAAGGTCCTCATCGGATGTGAGGTCAAGCCCACCCGTGTCGAGGAGCGTGAACTCTTCGCCCTCCCACTGCACCTTGCCGTACAGCCTGTCACGAGTCACGCCTTTCTGGCTGTGGACGATGGAAGCCTGCGCCTTGACCATCCGGTTGAACAAGGCCGATTTCCCTACGTTGGGACGCCCTACGATGGCAACCGTGAATCTATCCGGCATCAGGAATGCTTTCCTCTCCCCATGCGGCTATCTTTATGAGGCTTCTGGGCGTGGGCCTCACCGCGACGGCCGGAAGACCAGTCGCGCGGGTTATGTCCTGAAGCCTCAAGTTGTCCAAAAACATCCCGCGGAACAAAGCGATGTCGGGAATGGCCACTATCCACCTATCACGCATGTTAATCCGCCTCTCAAACTGAAGGACGGCAGAAATGATGTCTTGGCCCGTGATTAGACCTGCGGCCGTTACCGTGTCTCCGAAGAACGTGTTCTTTACGGGGCACACGGAAACCTGTTTCTCTAGTCCGAGCTTCTTGACTGCGTCCGTGAGCTCGCCTTCGGCCATCTCTCCGGTGATGGCAAGGACTCTCCGGGCAGCCGGACCCTCGACCGGGCGGGCTCGGTCGCTTTGTCCGCCACCGGCGAGGGACTGAGGATCGCCCGCAGGACCGGTCGCCACGAGCACTTCTTCCTCCACCATTCGCCTCCAGTCGGCCACTATGCCGATCCCATTCTCATACTGGTAGAACTCGTCATAGTACTCGTACGGAGGAAGCGGCTTTCCCGAGACTAAGTAGAGCTCGTCGGCGCCGTATACCCAGTGGGACCCTCTCCTGCCAAAAGCCCCTTCCGCGTAACCCTCGATTATCTCCAACACCTCTCGGGCCCATTCAGGGTCCATCCTCGGCGACGGGGGAACGGGACGGTAACGAGTATATATGGCGGGGACAACCCCAACAGAAACCATGTTCTCACCTAAGGAGTCCAGGTCCGACAGGGTCCTCACGAGATGTTCACCGTCATTTACCCCTTTGAGCACCACGCACTGGGCGTGAAGCTCTATGCCCAATCGGGCGAGCCTCCTCAGGTGGTCCATTATCCTCGCCGCTTCGGGATTGGACATGAGGACCTGCCTTAGAGACGGGTCTGTCGCGTGCACCGACACCCTGAGCGGCGATATACGCTGCTCCTCGATGCGGGCCCAGTCTTCGGCATCGAGATTGGTGAGGCTTATGAAGTTGCCGTGGAGGAAGGACATCCGGTAATCGTCGTCCCTCACGTGAAGGCTTTTCCGCATCTCTCTAGGGATCTGGCGTATAAAGCAGAAAACACAGCTATTCCTGCAGATCTTCATACGGTCAAAAAGAGGGTCTTGGAACGTGACGCCGAGGGGCTCTTCCGGGTCCTTCTCAATGCGGTAAGACTCTTCCCGGCCATACCGCTTGCGGATAACCAGGGTGACTTCCGGGTCTGACATAAGGTAACGGAAGTCGATCTCGTCGCGGAGCCTCCTGCCGTTAACCGCCACCAAGATGTCGCCGGGCTCTATACCCAGGTATTCGGCGAGGCTACCGCTCTCAACCTGTCGGACCAACCCTCCCCGCTTTCGAGCCATCCAGCCAGATAACCTCCCTCTTGGACTGCCCTTCATTATCCTTCCACCGGGAAGAGAGGTCAAGACAATCAAGGACCGCGCGCCGGAGGTCGGGAACCTTACGCAGCAGAGATGACGCGACGAGCCTCCTTCCCAGAAACACCAAGCGGCACCGGCGCGAAGCAAACCCTCCGAGCCTGGCCTGGAGGTCCAGAAAGCCGCGAACAGCGCAGATGCATAGGTAGACGTTGGGATAGGCCAGTTCCACGAGGTCGCAGACCGCTTGTTCCAAGGGTGCCGAAAGCCACCCGGTACCGAGCGCGTACACCTCCGAGCCGTGCTCGTCCCTACCGACCAACGCGGGAACCCCGATGTCCGGGTACGTCCTCTTATCGAAAAAGAGCAGTTCGCAGACATCACACCCGTCTCCAAAAAGCCCTACGTGGATAGAGGCCGCCAAGACGGAAGAGTGAGTCCCGGCATAGCAGGCGTAGATCACTATGCGCCTCTTCCCGCCCGGGGACGCCTCGCCGGATTCACAGATCCTCAAGACGTTCTCGGCGACCTTCATGGCAAGGGGAGACGGGACCACTCCCCACGCGCAAAAGGTTTTGCCGTTCCCGGCGGCGAGGCCCCTGGAACCGATTGACACGTGAGGGTCAGCCTCATCAAGTCCGGCTTCCCGCATCGCGACCTCTTTGGTCTTGGCCATCACCAGTTTCTCCAACGTCAATGTTTCACCACTATGAGCACGCCGTTTCCCAGGTCGTGTACCGCCCCCTGGAGGATCCGGGATAGGTACAGCGCCTTTTTCTGCCTCGAAGCGTCATCCTCGGCCAGGAAAGCCGGGACCCCCGATACTTTTGAAAGGTCATCGGTGACGGCCGCCAAGACCGCCTTCTGGATGGTTACCTCCAATCCGATTCCTCCCTGCATGCAGGTGTCTTTTCCCCACATAGCCCAGCCTTACGAACCTTGCCCTGCCCCGGGCCGATTCCAGCACGGGCGCCCGCCTAAGCATCTCAAGGAGCAATCCTTGGTCCTTATCCATGGGCACTACGTACACGGCCACCCTACCCGTCTTAATGTCCCGCTTGGCCTGGGGGGCGAACTCGGGGTTATCCGCGTCCCTTCGTACCCCCAGGATGGACGCCGCATCGTGAAGCATGGCCTGCCTCTGACCTTGGCTGGCCAGAGTGTCGCGCCCCTCGTCGTTTTTTGGCGTGAGGATGGCCCCTAAGGCCCTTTCCTTGATGAACTCCTGGGACTCCTTAAGGCCCACGCTGAAGATGAAGATGTCGCCCACCAAGACATCTGATCCCCGTACAATGACCGGCGCCGCCTCGACCTCCACCGTCTCGCCGATGGTCTCGACCCGCGTGAGGATGGCGCCCCACATAAAGACCACGGCGCCGAAAACAAGACCCATTAGCGGAGACTGCTTGATGGCTCCGAGCGCCGTGGCGGCCGCTACGACGATGACTATGTAATACCGGGTTTCAAAGACCCGCGCGATGTTCTCGATGTACTCCGTACCCCTGGGGACAAGTTCGCTGTCCTCAAGGGCCTTGAGAGAGTCGCGCTCCATTCCTCTTATGCTTCTGAACTGCTCGGCCACCAGGAGGAAGAAGGTGACCGCCGTCCACTCGCCCTCAAGAAGCGCGGGGACCGTAACTGCCCCCGCCAGTGAGGCGAATATCCCCATGAAGAGGTGAGTCGAGTATCCGTGAGGATAGGTCGGGTATTGCCGGTAATCGGACCTGAGCATCAAGACTCTGGCCAGGATACCTGCGAGGAGCCCCAGGCCTATCGCTCCGCCGTAATCCATCAGGTGGTCGAACGGTCCTCCCCGCCCGCGTCGTCGGTGCCGGCTGAGCCGCCGGGACCGCCCTCATCCGTAGGTCCTCCCCGCCTCTCGCCTACGCGGACTCCTCCCGACCCGAACCATCCCATGATCTTGGCCCTCATCTCTTCCCAGCTGCCGGTAGCAACCCACAGGTAGACAAACGCTCCGGCAACGGCGAGGCCCAGTATCCACCCGAGAGACCTGCCGGTTGCCCCGCCTGACGGCCCTCCGGTAGAGGCTCCGATCACCTTGGGCACTATGCTGCCAATGAGCTCTGCCCCTGCGGCGGCCGCTTCTTTGGAGGTCTTCTCGGTGCCCATCTCAAGGAGCAGGGCGCGGTCGAAGAGGTCCTGGTTGAAGTCGGCGTTGCCCAGGAAGATGCCTTTTACCAGCCCGGGATACTCCGAGTTTACGGCATCCTTTAGGCGCCGCGCGAAATCGAGGTTGGCGTTCATCTTAGGATTGGTGCGGCCGACCACGATCATGGCTTTCGCCACCTCTTTGCCGTCTAGGTCTTTAAGGTACGGCTCGGCAGGACCTGCGTCCCTGTGCACATCGAAGAGGGCCAGGGGGCGGTCCTTCAGGAGTTTGATGGCAGTCCTCCGCGACCGGTCATAGGCCGCCGCGTCATGGGGTTCATGCGAAGTGGTGCTGTGGATAGGGTCCACTCCACGCCTCTTCAGGCTTTCTGCCATGCTGGCCCCTACGTCCAGGATACCTCCCGCGCCCGGCTTCGACTCGGCGCCGTCGGAAGGCACATAAGACTCGGCTGAATGGGTGTGGTAGATGGCGACTTTCCCGCTTCCGGTCTGCGTCTGGGCTCCCAGCACGGGGAGAGGCGCCAGCGCTTCCATCTTGCCCACCGACTTGGCGAGCGCGACATCTCCATCCACCCGGGTGATCTCATAACGCGTGTCGTCTTCGCTTATGAACTCGTCTCCCACATGCAGCATGTGGCCCGTGGTAAAGAGCGTCCTCCCGCTTTCATCGAGCACCGTGAAGTAGCCTCCCCGGCGCTCATCGAACCCCGCGGTTGACTGGCCTGCGGTCGTGAGCGACCGGCCCGA
>DUSU01000109.1 GCA_012842425.1 Candidatus Fermentithermobacillaceae bacterium
GCCCCCGTAGGCGCAAGGCCCCCGCCCGGGTTCTTGATAAGCGAGCCTACGGTCAGAGAAACACCCAACATGGGAGGCTCGAAGGGGCCTGCGAACTCGCAGTAGCAGTTGTCGACCAGAGTCCAGAGCCCCGGGTACTTGCTCTTAACCAGCCGCATGAACTCCCTGAGAGATGAAATGGAGATGCTCTTCCTCGCCGTATATCCCCGGGAACGCTGGATGTAGATGACCTTGGTGTTGCTCCTTAGTTTCCCGGCGAGGTCGGCTTCCACCGAGTCCATTCCCATGTGCCCCTCTTCGTACTTGAGGAGGCAGTCTGTCTCGCGGTAGGTTATCCCGAAGCCCTCCAAACCGTCCTTCCCGATTACCGGCGCCAGAGTGTCGTAGGACGGGCCCGTTACACACAAGACGTCGTCTCCGGGCCTGAGGAGCGCGAATAGGGCCGTTTTGAGCGCATGAGTACCCGATGACCAGTGAGTCCTCACAAGGCCTCGCTCTGCCCCGAAAACCCTGGCATAGAGGCGGTCCAAAGTATCCCTGCCGGCATCGCCGTACCCGTATCCCGTGGAACCGGACATGTGGTGGAGGGCCACCCGTTCCGCGATGAAAGAGTCCAGGACCCTTTCCTGGTTGGTCAAGACGACGGCATCTATCTTGTCCCAGCAAGGTGCCACTTCTTCTTTGCTCTCGGCAAAGGCTTTTTGGAGAAGCTCGGAGGCAGTCATTGTTTCCTTATCCCCAGTTTCCTTGAGAGTCTCTCGGCGTCTTCGGGCAATAGGTCTACCCTGAGGAGCGCCCCTTCGTCGTCGTGGACTTCGCTCCGCACGTTCCCCAGCCTTTTTATCTCGAAAACCAGGTCCCACTTAGAGTACGGAACGTGCCAGGTCACCGTGATCCTCTTCTCAGACAGCCTTTCGACTACCGCCCGCGCGAGGTCATCCAATCCCTCCTCAAACACGGCCGATATGGCCACGCTGCCATGGTGAATGCGGAGCATCGAGTCCAGCTCATGCAGGGGCACGCGGTCCTTCTTGTTGAAACAAACGACTCTGGGACGTTCATCTACCCCAAGGTCAGATAGGACTCCGTGGACCGTCGCCATCTGCTGGGGCCAGGCCGGGTTCGAGGCGTCTACTACGTGGATCAACAGATCAGAATCCACGGATTCTTCCAAGGTGGCCCTAAAGGCGGCGATGAGTTCGTGCGGTAGCCCCTGTATGAAACCTACTGTGTCGACAAGGAGGACTACCTGGCCGCTGGGGAGCCTCCACCTGCGAGTCCAGGGATCCAAGGTTGCGAACAGCTTGTCGTCGGCGTAGGCCTCATCGCCGGTTAGGGCGTTGAAGAGCGTGGATTTCCCGGCATTAGTGTAGCCCACTAGCGATATGAGGGGGATTCCGGACTCCCTCCGCTTCTTGGTCTGTTCGGCCCTTTGTCTGGCGACCTTTTTCAGTTCCCGGTTCAGGGACGCTATCCTGTTCCGGAGGACTCTGCGGTCCATCTCGATCTTCGTTTCTCCTGGGCCTCTTGTTCCGATCCCGGCTCCCGGGTTGGACATCTGGACCCCTGCGCCTGCGAGGCGCGCCAGGGCGTGCTGGGCGGCGGCCATTTGGACCTGGAGCTTGCCTTCTGCGGTCTTAGCCCTGGCGGCGAAGATCCTTAGGATCAGGTCGGTCCTATCCATCACGGCCACGCCCGTCAAATCCTCAAGGTTCCGGAGCTGCGTCGGGGTCAAGCGGCCGTCGACGATTACGCAGGCGACATCCTCGCCTTCCACGGTCTCGGCGAGCTCCCGGGCTTTGCCCTTCCCAATGTAGGTTTGGGGATCCGGAGCCTCCCTATCTTGAGTTACTTGGGCCACTACCTGGTAGTCCAGCGTTTCTGCGAGACGGGAGAGCTCCTTCAGAGACTCTTTCCAGGAGAACACCTGCTCTCCCACCGTTGCTGCAGCGTTTTGGTCATAGATACCCACGATCACCGCTCTGATAGTGTTGCTTTGTTCAAGCTCGTAAGGTGTTCTCGGCACGGCGTCCTCCCGGTGCGTAGCAAAGGTCTGAAAGCAGTTCCAATTATACCAGAGAGATGGAAGCCTCCAGAAGTTCGCGGGCTGTGAGCATCATGAGGTCGTGTCTGGTGAACGCCCTATCCCTCACGAGCCTCACGGCTTGTCTCCGGATCGCTTTCTCGATGAGGTTTCGTACCATCCGCGCGTTGGACGGGACAATCTCTTGCGCCTTCTTCTCGCGGATGATGTCTTCCAGAAGGTCCACGGCGTCCTGGGAGAGGCGGTACTCCCTTTTCCGGAGCATGAGCTCTGCTATCTGGGTGAGCTCGCTGACGCTGTAGTCGGGGAACTCCAGGTGTATCGGAAAGCGCGATCTGAGACCCGGGTTGGACCTTAAGAACTCCTCCATTTCCGCCGGGTAGCCCGCCAAAATGAACACGGTCTCCTTGGCGTAATCCTCCATGCCCTTTACGATGCAGTCCACGCACTCTTTACCGAAGTCCTTTTCTCCTCCCCTGCAGAGGGAATAGGCCTCGTCGATGAACAAGATGCCGCCCTGGGCCTTTCTTATTTGCTCGCGGGTTCTCTGGGCGGTATGGCCTATGTACTCCCCCACTAGGTCTGCGCGCTCGACTTCCACCACGTGTCCCTTTTCCAGTATTCCGGCGTTCCGCAGGAGCTTTCCCAGGATCCTGGCTATGGTCGTCTTCCCCGTCCCTGGGTTACCCTTGAAAATCATGTGAAGCACAACTTTGTCGCTTGCGAGCCCTATCTTTTCCCGCTTCTTCTGGACCTCGGCGAACGCGTATACCTCGTAGATCAGGTCTTTTACTTTCTCGAGACCGACCAAAGACTCGAGCTCTTCCAGGGCGCTCTGGCCCTGGGCTCTTTGGTTGAACGAGAAACCTTCCAGTTCGTAGGCTTCCTTCTGAGGGACCACACGCAGGTAAGGGGTCCTCCTCGTCTTTATGGCGTTCTGATCCAATAGAGCACCCCCCCGGTAAGGCATTTCTGGCGGCTCCACAGTATACGCAAGGAAAAGGAAAACCGCCCTAGGATCGGGCGGCGTTCCAACTTCTTATCTCTTTCGCTCTCAGCGAGGTCTGTCGTTTCTCACGTTTCTATCCCGGTTGTTCCTGTTTTCGACCCTCTGGTCATCGTCGCGCACGTAGTTTACCGGATTCCTGTCGAACTCCTGACGGCACTTATCGGAGCAGAAGCGATACTCCCGGCCTTTGTACTCCGATCTCAAGTTGTTATTGCGGTTATCATCTCTCACGTTCATCCCGCAAACCGGATCGCGAGCCACATGTCTCACCTCCCGCCGCCTTTGTATCACCCGGCAACGGGAAGTTTGCCCATCCTATGGAGCTCGCATACTATACGCCTACTCGGTCTTCGGTTCCTGAGGGCTTATGTTCACGGGCCTCTGAGGTGTAATCGTGGACATGGCATGCTTGTATATGAGCATCTGCCTTCCTTCGCTCTCAAGCACCACTGTGAAGTTATCAAACCCTTTGACTGTACCCTTCAGCTGGAACCCGTTTATCAAGTATACGGTGGTCTGGATTCCCTCTTTCCGTATCTGATTAAGAAAAGCATCCTGAAGGTTTAGCGGATTCTTTGCGGTCACTCTCGTCCCCTCCAGCTCTCTCCACTATAGTAATGCCGACTTCCCTTCAGCCCGCTAAATGCGACCTTATAAGTTCGGAGGCTTCCCGCACGATGTCTTGCCAATCTCTATGCTGGCTTGCCTCTAACCATATTATTCCTTCTTCACGGGAAAACCAAGTGAATTGTCTCTTGGCCAGTCTTCTAGTGTTACGCTTGATAAGCGCTTTTGTCTCCTCTAGGGTAAGGAGGCCGCCCAGGTAGTACCCGATCTCCTTGTACCCCAACCCTTGCATGCTCGTGATGCTTGCGTCGTATCCGAGTTCGTAGAGCCGCGCGACCTCGTCTACAAACCCATCCCTAAATTGGTCCTCGACCCTATTATCGATTCTTACACCCAGATCTTGACGATCCCAACGGATTGCCAGTTGCAATGGGTCATACGGCGAGGCGGAATTTCTAAGGCGCCTGGCCGATATCGGCTGTCCCGTAGCCCTGTGGTACTCCAGCGCGCGTATTACGCGCTTTAGGTCATTTGGGTGTAGCGTCCTCCATGCTTCAGGGTCCTTGTCTTTGAGAAGAGCGTGAAGCGTCTGGTTACCCTGCTTTTCGGCGAGCCTCCTCATGGCCCTTCGAAAGTCCGGGTCCGGCGACGCGTCTCCAAGGGGATAGTCGCTAATGAGAGCCCTTATGTAGAGCCCGGTCCCGCCCACAACGAACGGGATGTTGCCGCGCTCGCATATCTCCTCTATGGCGCGGGATGCCCTCTCCTTGAACTCCTCGACGCTCCAGGGCTCATCGGGGTCCTTGATGCTCACAAGGTGATGCTTCACCATAGCCATCTCTTCGGGAGTAGGCTTTGCGGTTCCAATATCCATGTGACGGTAGATCTGCATCGAGTCGGCCGATATGATCTCAAGAGGGAAATGGCTCGCGAGATCCAGCGCAAGTTTGGACTTCCCCGTGGCGGTGGGGCCTGCGACGACGATGACCTTAACCAACTGGTCTACTGCTACCCCCCACCGAGTGTTCTTTGCCTCTAGGATTATACCCGCCCTCTGTCTTCATGGGAAGATCTCCCAAAGTATTCCCCGATTTCTTTGAGAGTAAGCTCCCTGACTGCGGGCCGGCCGTGAGGACAAGTCGCAGCTTCAGGATTCGTCTCGAGGGATAGGATGAGGGATTCCGCTTCTTCTCTCGAGAGCTTCTCCCGGGCCCTTACCGAAGCGTGGCACGCGGCGGTTGCGAGCCGCGCAACATCCAGCGTCCTTTCAGGAGAGACAGAGGGGCCCTTTGCGCCGGATGCGAGCCTACCCAGCACATCCTTCAGAGACTGTGGAGGAAGGGCCTTTCCCAGGACCAGGGGTACCGATGTCACCATTACCGTCCTATCTCCTACGAGCCTTGTATCGAAACCGGTCTCCAGGAGAGCATCCCTATAGTCCTCGTAGACGGCCGCCTCCACCGGATCGAGCCTTACTATCTCCGCCATAAGGAGGTCCTGGCTGCCGCTCTCGCCCTGCTGCAAAGCCCGGTAGACCAGGCTTTCCATGAGCGCGTGCTTATCGACAATGATGAGCGAAGACCCCGTGGACGCCACCAAATAGGTGTCGGCTATGGAACCCAGGTACTCCCAGGTATGGCCGGCGAGTTTGTCTCCGGCGTCGCTCCCGGCGGGCTTCCACAGGTCGAGGCCTCTTGTCTGGGGGATCAGGTCGCGGAGCCTCGACAGAGGTTCACGGGCCGGGGGCACGGAGTCACGGACTCGCCCTGGGGACGAGAAACGAGGGGGCGCGGTGTATGAACTGCCGGCTCGGCTTCCGGTGTTTTCGGACTGCTCATCGCTTTCCCCTTCTCTGCCGCCTGCGCCGAGCGCCCTTTCCGAGAGGGCCGCGGCCACCGCCCGCCTTATGCCCCTCCTCAGGGCCTGCTCGTCTCTGAACTTGACTTGTGATTTGGTCGGATGGACGTTCACGTCGACCTGGTCCGGAGGGATCTTCACGTCGAGCACCGCCGCGGGATAGGTCCCGTGCGGCAATAGCCCGGAGTAGGCGTAGTCAAGGGCCCTGCTCAGGACCGGATCTTTCACCGGACGGCCGTTTACGGAGAAGATCTGCCTGTCCCTCTGCCTGCGGTAGTTCGAGGGATTGCCGGTGAAGCCGGAAACATAGAGCTCACCCTCGCTCCAAGCGACATGAGAAAACGAAGAGGCCGCATCGGGGCCGAAAATGTCCATGAGGGCGTTTCTCGGGCCCTGTCCCGATGTCGCGAGGACCGTCTTCCCTCCTGTCTTGAGCGTAAACGATACATGAGGCCATGCAAACGCTAGGCGCATTACCGTATCCACGATGGCCTGTTTTTCGTTGGAACGAGACCTGACGAACTTGAGGCGCGCAGGAGTGTTGAAGAAGAGGTCGCGCACCGTGACGGTGGTACCTTGAGGGAGGCCTTTTGCCGAAGCTTTTGCCATAGTGCCTCCCTCTACGAGGACTTCCGTGCCGCTCACCTCGCCTTCCCCTTTGGTCTCAACAAGCAGCCGCGAGCACGAAGCGATGGACGGGAGCGCCTCTCCCCTAAATCCCAGTGACGAGATGTTGGACAGGTCGTCTATAGAAGCTAGCTTGGAGGTCGCGAAGCGCTCGACCGACAGAACGGCGTCCTCAGGGGACATACCGCACCCGTTGTCAGATACGCGGATGAGCGCGAGGCCTGCGTCCTCAAACTCTACGATTATCCTCGTCGCTCCCGCGTCCAGGGCGTTTTCCACCAGTTCCTTCACGACCGACGCCGGCCGTTCTACAACTTCACCGGCCGCTATCTGGCTGGAGACCACGGGATCAAGCCGCTCTATTCGACCCAAGCCTATCTCTCCTCTTCCCCGGCTTTCTTCTTCAGTTCGTAAAGCTTCTGTAGTGCCTCGAGTGGAGTCATCCGGTCGATGTCCAGGTTCTCGATCTCCTCGAGAAGCGCGGCGGCCCGTTCGGGGAGCCGCGGCGCCTCCTGTTCCTGGCCAATGGGCTCGAACAAAGAGGCTTGTCCCGGGAGTCCGGTAAGGTACAAAGGCGATGCGCTCCTCGACGCGATTTGTCCCAGGATCCCAGTCCTCCACCTTGAGCCCCGCCTGGCTTCCGCCTCAAGACCCGACAGTATTTCCCGGGCCCTCTCCACGACATTGGGAGGGAGACCCGCCATGGCAGACACGTCTATGCCGAAACTGCCTTCGGCGACCCCTTTGACTACCTTCCTGACGAAAACGATCTCTTCTCCCGCTTTCTTCACAGAGACGCAGTGATTCCGCACGCACGGCCGGAGGTCCGAAAGGAGCGTGAGTTCGCGGTAGTGAGTGGCAACCAGCGCTTTGGGTCCGGCCTTAGTGCCGGGCACGCCCGAGAGGAACTCAACGACGGCCCACGCAACGGCCAGTCCGTCGAAGGTGCTCGTGCCGCGCCCAATTTCGTCGAGTATGACAAGGCTCTTGTCGGTGACGGAGCGAAGGATGCGCGATACTTCCGACATCTCAACCATGAAAGTGGATTGTCCGAGCACCAGGTCATCGTAGGCCCCCACTCTGGCGAATACCTTGTCCACGCACGCGACGGTCGCTTGTCTAGCAGGCACGTAGGAGCCCATCTGGGCCATTATGACTATGAGCGCCGTTTGGCGGCAGTACGTTGACTTTCCGCCCATGTTGGGGCCGGTGATCACCAAGATGCGCTCCTCGTCGTCTATCTTGAGGTCGTTCGGCACGTAGCTCCCGGGCGGTATCACCTGCTCGATGACCGGATGCCTTCCTTCTTTGATGACTGTGGCTCCTCCGGCGGTAACTTCCGGTTTGCAGTAGTTGTTGGCTACTGCGACCTCTGCCAGGCAAGCAAGGGCGTCGATCTGGGCGAGAGCCCTGGCCGTCGCCTGGATTCGCTTCATCTGCGTGGCGACGAAATCGCGCACTTCGCAGAAGACCCGCTGCTCTTCCCTGCAGAGTTTCTCTTCGGCGCCGAGTATTGCGGCTTCTTTTTCCCTGAGCTCAGGCGTGACGTACCTTTCGGCCGAAGCGAGGGTCTGCTTCCTTATGTAATCGGCGGGGACCATGGACTGGTTCGCTTTGGTGACCTCAATGTAGTAGCCGAACACGCGGTTGTAGCCGACCTTCAGTGACTTGATGCCCGTCCGCTCCCGTTCGCGGGCTTCCAGGTCGAGGACCCACTTCTTGCCCCCCAGCGCAAGCTCTCTGAGCTCGTCTATTTCCGGGTCATATCCTTCTCTGATGATCCCCCCCTCGGTGATCGCGATCGGGGGATCATCGACGATGGCCTTGCGCACGAGCTCCTGGGCTTCAGGGACGGCGTCCAAGGCGGATGCCAGACCGGCGAGGAGCGCAGAGCTGCCGCCACCTTCCGCAAGCATCTCGGCCACTTTGGGGACCGACTCGAGGGACTCGGCCACTGCCACAAGGTCTCTCGCGTTGGAAGACCCGTAGGAGATCTTCGTCATAAGGCGCTCCAGGTCCCTAACCCTACCCAGAGCCTTCCGTACTCCCAGCCTGAGCCCACTGTCTTTGTAGAACTGCTCTACAGCCGACAAGCGGGAGGCTATAATCTCCGGGTCTCTCAGCGGGCGCTCAACCCACTGCCTGAGGAGCCGGGACCCCATAGGGGTACAGGCGCGGTCCAGAACCCACAGGAGCGACCCTTCCCTTCCGCCCTGGAGCCTCTCCGTGAGCTCCAGGTTCCGGCGGGTGGAAGGATCGATCTCCAGGTAGCCTTCTTCCAGGTAGAACACGGGCGTCTTCAGGTGATGTAGGCTGACCATCTGGGTTTCCCTGAGGTACGCAAGAAGCGTGGAGAGCCCGCGAAGGGCCGCCTGCCTCCCCTCACCCTCGAGGCGCTCCACAAGGCTTGTCCCGTAGACGCTCGAGACAGCCTCAGCCGGGCTTTCAGAGCCAGGGGCTTCCACAGAGATGAACGCTCCGGGGCAGGCGCGAGAAACCGCGTCGCGGATACTCCCGGCGTTTTCTTCCGGCAATACGCATTCCTTCGGGCGCAGCTTCACCAGCTCGTCCCACAGCTCCCGGTAGTCGTCTGCCCCCGCTTTCCGGCGGCGACCTATCTCAGCCTTCCGCACCTTCCTAAACTCGGCCAGGAGCACTTCGCCCGTGGAAAGGTCGCAGGCGCACAAGGAGGCCTGTCCGTGCTGTCCTGACTCGTCCACCCATACTGACGCGATGTACGTGGGATGTGAGGCTTCGGCCCCTTCCCAGTACGTACCCGGGGTGATTACCCGGACGACATCCCGGTGCACCAGACCTTTGGCCGTCGAGGGGTCCTCCAACTGCTCACAGATGGCCACTTTGTAACCCTTCTCGACAAGCACCTTTATGTAATCATCAACCGAGTGATGAGGTACACCGCACATGGGAGCCCGCTTGCCCTGACCCGCGTCCCGACCGGTAAGGGTGATGCCCAACTCTCTCGAACCGGTCTCGGCGTCTTCGTAGAACATCTCGTAGAAATCTCCGAGACGGAAAAAGAGCAAGGCGTCAGGGTACCTTGCCTTCAGCCTCCTGTATTGAGCCATCATCGGGGTTTTATCTTTCATCTTTAGCTTCAGCTCTCCAACCGGCCAAATAGACCTAATCGACCAACACGCTCTTTACCTGCCCCTTTAGGTACCATATCCCCGCTTCGCGGATTTCGACCAGAGCAAGACTGCCCTTAAGAGAGGAGTCGGGGCCTGCCTCGGCCAGGACCATCTTGTTGGTCCGCGTCCGTCCCTTCCACAGATTGGGGTCCTTCGGATCCCGCTCCTCCACCAGTATCTCAACTTGTTCGCCGACCATGTCCTTGTTTCTCCTGAGCGTTATCTCAGACTGCACATCCACCAGGCGCTGGAGCCTCTCCGACTTCTCGCTCCTCGGGATCTGGCCCTTCATCTTGGCAGCGGCTGTCCCCTTTCTGGGCGAGAAGATAAAGGTAAAGGCCCCGTCAAAACGTACTCGCCTGACCACATCGAGTGTTTCCTGGAAATCTTCTTCGGTCTCACCCGGAAAACCTATAATGATGTCGGTTGTGATCGACGCGCCCGGTACGGTCTCCGTGATGTAGCCAGTGAGGTCTAGGTACTGGCTCTTGGTGTAGCCCCGGTTCATGGCCTTCAGGATGCGGTCGGAACCCGACTGGACCGGCAGGTGGAAGTGCTCGCACACCTTCTCGCATGACGCTACCGCCTGAACCATCTCTTTCGTGAAGTCGCGGGGATGGGAAGTGAAGTACCTGATCCGGTGAAGCCCGTCTATGCGGTTCAGTTCCTTGAGAAGGCCGGCAAAACCCATCCCGCCGGTACCCGGAGAGCCCGAATCGAGCCCGAAGGCGTTCACGTTCTGCCCAAGGAGCGTGATCTCTTTGTAACCTCTCTTCACAAGGTCCCGTGCCTCGCGTATTACGTCTTCGGGAAGCCTCGATACCTGCGGCCCCCTTACGAAAGGGACTATGCAGTACGAGCAGAAGTTGTCGCAGCCGTACATGATGGTAACGAAGGCGCTCACTCCCGGGATGTTCATCCGGGGCAGCCCCTCGGGAAGTATCTGGGTAGATTCGTCGCGC
This sequence comes from Candidatus Fermentithermobacillaceae bacterium, assembly GCA_012842425.1. Classification (GTDB taxonomy): domain Bacteria; phylum Bacillota; class Sulfobacillia; order Fermentithermobacillales; family Fermentithermobacillaceae; genus UBA3951. The sequence continues at coordinate 10,216 of DUSU01000109.1, forward strand.
GCGGCGCTTATCCTTGGCGGAGAGACTGCCGTGAGGAGCTTTGCATTCTGGCCGGGTCCGGCCCTTCTTGCGAGTTCGGGGATCTTGTGGATGTTTCCGGGGCTGCTCACTACGTTCACATAAGGCACTTTCTTCTTGAGCCTATCGAGCGTCTCCGGGAGCTGCGCCATGCATCCGGCGAGCACGAAGACGGGCTTGTTTCCCCGCCTCAAGGCATGCAGTTTCCCAAGCCTGCTCCAAACTTTGGCTTCGGCCGATTCCCTCACCGCGCACGTGTTCAGGATGATAATATCCGCGGTCTTCGGGTCGTCCGAGGGCTCAAGTCCCTCCTGCGCCAGGAGAGCGGAAATGGTCTCGGAATCCCTCTCGTTCATCTGGCAGCCGAAAGTCTCAATATAGAAGGTGCGGGAACCCAAAAGGAACCACCTGTCTTTGGCGTGTACTCCCCGCAATTATACTTGTTCGCAGGCAGGGCGCACAAATGCGCGGGGAGCCTTACGCCAGGTGGCAGGCCACGAAGTGCCCAGGAGAAAGCTCCCTGAGCTCCGGGCGCGACTCCCGGCACTCGGCCCCGGCCTTCGGGCACCTGGTGTGGAAGGGGCAGCCTGAGGGCGGGTTTAGCGGGCTCGGCACATCGCCTTCCAGGAGGATCCTCTTTTTTCTCATATCCGGATCGGGCACGGGGATGGCCGACAAGAGCGCCACCGTGTAAGGGTGCTTGGGCGACGAGTACAGCCGGTCCTTGGGAGCGAGTTCTACGAGATGCCCCAGGTACATGACCCCTACCCTGTCGGATATATGCTGGACCACCGAGAGGTTGTGGGCTATGAACAGGTAGGTAAGCCCGAACTCCTCTTGGAGGTCCTCAAGCAAGTTCAGTATCTGGCTCTGTATCGAGACGTCCAGCGCCGAGACGGGCTCATCGCAGACGATGAGTTTGGGCCTAAGCGCCAGGGCACGCGCGATGCCTATCCTCTGCCTCTGTCCTCCCGAGAACTCGTGGGGGTACCTCCGCGAGTGGTAGGGGTCCAGCCCGACTACCTTCAGGAGCTCCTGCACTTTCTCGGCGCGCTCCTTTCCTTTGGCCAGACCGTGCACGGTGAAAGCCTCGCCGATTATGTCTCCAACTGTCATCCTCGCGTTGAGCGAGCCGTAGGGGTCCTGGAAAATGATCTGCATTTCTTTCCTGATCTTCCGCATTTGGCGACGGTCAAGCTCCAGGATGTTCTGCCCGCCAAACACCACTTCACCGGACGTAGGTTCCAAAAGCCTAAGGATGCACCGTCCCGTAGTCGTCTTCCCGCAGCCGCTTTCGCCGACCAGCCCCAGCGTCTCGCCGGGATAGATGCCAAAGGACACCCCGTCGACGGCCTTCACCCAGTTCGTCACCTTTGAGAAAACGCCGCCCCGCACCGGGAAGTATTTCTTCAGGTCCTTGACTTCAAGTAGGTAGTCCGACATCTATATCACCTGGCCTTTTGCGCTCACTGGGTTAAAGCAGCTTACTTTGTGCGTCGCCGTGACCTCGGATACTTCAGGCTCCTTCTCCCTGCACTCAGCGGTCGCATAGCCGCAGCGGTTGTTGAACGGGCAGCCTTTCGGCATGAACATGGGGTTGGGCACGGTGCCCGGGATGACGTGCAGGCGGGCCTGCGCCCTGTCCATCCTCGGTATGGAGCTCAGGAGGCCCAGCGTGTATGGGTGGAGCGGGCGGTGGAAGATGTCGCTAACCGTCCCCTCCTCAATTATCTTCCCGAGATACATGACGGCCACCCGGTCTGCCATCTCGGCCACGACTCCCAGGTCGTGGGTTATCAGCATGGTGGCCGTGCCGGTCCGATTCTTCAGGTCTTTCATGAGCTCCAGTATCTGCGCCTGGATAGTAACGTCCAAAGCCGTTGTCGGCTCGTCGGCGATCAGGAGCTTCGGGTCGCAGGCCAGAGCCATGGCGATCATGACCCTCTGGCGCATGCCACCCGACATCTCGTGGGGGTACTGCTTGACGCGTCTCTCAGGCTCCGGGATACCAACGGAGTGAAGGAGGTGCACGGCCTTTTCCATTGCCTGCCGGCGGGTCATACCCATGTGGTGCTCCAACACTTCGGATATCTGGTCTCCTACCGTGTACACGGGGTTAAGGCTGGTCATGGGTTCTTGGAAGATCATGCTCATCTTCGAACCGCGAATGCGCCGTATTTCGTCAGGTGTCTTCTTAAGAAGGTCCTCGCCTTCGAAGTACACCTCGCCTGCCTCGATTCTGCCGGGCGGGTTGGGTATAAGCCCCATCACGGAGAACGCCGTCACGCTCTTGCCGCATCCCGATTCGCCGACGACACCCAGGGTCTCACCGGGCTCCATATCGAAGGAGACTCCCCGCACGGCAGGGACCCTGCCGTCAGAAGTATAGAAGACAGTATGCAGGTTTTTTACTGATAGTAGTGGAGCCACAGGACTCTCCCCCTCCTTCTTCGTTAGTCCTTCAGCCTGGGGTCAAGGGCGTCGCGCAGCCCGTCGCCCACGTAGTTGAAGGCGAGCACGGTGAGGAATATGAAAATCCCGGGGAATGTCGTTATCCACGGGGCCTGTAGGAGATAAGTCCTGCCCGCGTTAAGGATGCTTCCCCAGCTGGGATAGGGCTCCGGCACTCCGAGTCCTAAGAAACTAAGGCTTGACTCAGAGAGTATCGCCCCGCCTATCCGCATGGTTGTCGAGACGATAACCGGTGCCATAGCGTTGGGCAATATGTGGCGGAAGATGATGCGCGCGTCGGTTGCCCCGAGGGCGCGGGCGGCCTCGGTGAACTCCTGCTCCCGCAAGGAGAGGATCTGGCCCCTCACCATCCTGGCCAGAGACGGCCAGGACGTGAAGCCTATCACCAGCATTATGTTGAAAATGCTTCGCTCGACTATGAACACGATAGTGAGCAGCAGGAAAAACGTAGGGAAAGCCATGACGATCTCTGTGAACCGCATGAGTATATCGTCCACTCGGCCTCCGAAATATGCCGCCGTAGAGCCTATCAGGACTCCCAGGCCCACCGCGACGGCTGCCGCTACAAACCCAACAGAAAGGCTTATCCTACTTCCCCATATGACTCGAGAGAAGACGTCGCGGCCAATGTGGTCGGTGCCCATTAGGTGCTCCCGTGAGGGTGCCTTAAGTTTGTTAGGCGGGTCAACAGCCTCATAGGACTGGGTCGCGATGACCGGCGCGAAGATGGCCAGGGCATACATGAAGATAAGGATATACAGCCCGGCCATGGCCAGTTTGTGCTTCCTAAAGCGCCTCCAGACCATTTTCCCGTAGGACTCGGGCTCCGGAGTGAGCGCGTCGCCGCCGAAGCTTTCGCGGAGAAGGACCTTTTTCTGTTCCATCTGGATCATGTCCCCGGCCTCCTCAAGAGTATTTGATCCGCGGATCAACCACCACGTACAGGAGGTCCGCGAGGAAATTGCCGAGCACCATAAGGACTGCGCCCATCATGTTGATGGCCATCACGATCTGGTAGTCACGCTGCAAGATGGCCCGGATGGACAGAAGGCCGATGCCCGGCCAAGAGAAGATGGACTCGATGACCACCATTCCCCCGAAGAGCAAGGGGAGCTCGCTTCCTAAGAGCGTCACTATCGGTAGGAGTGCGTTTCTCAAGGCGTGCTTGACTATGACTACCTTTTCAGGGAGGCCCTTGGCCCTCGCGGTACGTACGTAATCCTGCCGGATTACTTCCAACATGCTTGACCGCATGTAGCGGGCGACCCCGGTGAGGCTTCCGAAAGCCACGACGGCGACCGGCATTACCACGTGGGCGGCCCTGTCGGCGAATGTAGCCCAGAACCCGGCGGTCTTCACGCTTAAGCCGATGGTGCCCACTCCCGAAATCGGCAGCCAGTCGAGCTTGAGCCCGAAGAAGTATATAAGTATAAGGCCGATCCAGAACGAAGGAATCGCTTGACCCAGAAACGCCAGAGTGGTCATTATGTGGTCGAACTTTGAATACTGCTTAAGCGCCGATATTATCCCAACAGGCACCGCGATCAGGTAGATGACGACCATAATGAGGAAGTTGAGATACAGCGTGTAAGGCAGCCTCTCAAGTATGGTCTTGCTCACGCTCTGGCCGTCCACGAAGCTCTTCCCGAAATCGCCCTTAAGAACGTGGCCTAGCCACCGGAAATACTGTACGGGAAGCGGGTCGTTCAGCCCGTAGAGCTCCTTGATCCTCGCTCTTTCCTCTGCCGTGGCGTTGCGCTCCACCAGAAGGTCAACAGGATCGCCCGGGGCGAGATGCATGATCGTGAAGTTCACTATGGAGATCCCGATGAGAAGCGGGATCATCTGCAATATCCTCCGGATGATGTAGCTCCGCATATGCGTTCTCTCCCTCAAGCTCCGGACCGGATTGGGATTCGTGCTGCTCACTCGTTCGCCAATCCGGTCCGGACGGTCTATCTCTTCAGGCGACGCTCCGCCCGGCAGGGACTTTGGAATCCCGGCGGTTTACTCCTCTATCCACCACTTCTCGGGATAGAGCGGTCCCGTCGCGCCCCAGACGACGCCCTTCACTTTCTTGTGCATGGCTGCAGGGGTGTTGTTCCTGTAGAGGAACACGTAGGGCAGTTCCTCGTTGATTATCTTCTGGATCTCTACATAGATCTGCTTGCGCGTTTCCTTGTCCATCTCGGTACGGCCGCGCTCAAGGAGCTCGTCGAGTTCGGCATTCTTGAACTCAACGTCGTTAAAGCCTACGAGCTGACCGTTTTCGTCAACGGCCGCCGACGAGTGGAAGTACAGGTAGCAGTCGGGGTCGACTCCCAGGCTCCAGCCCAGGGCGTAAGCCTGGAACTTGGCGACATCGAGGTACTGGGCGCAGAGTACGGACCACTCGATGTACTCGACGACCGCGTTGATCCCGAGTTCCTTCCAGTTCTGCTGGGTGATGAGGAGCGCCGACTCCAGGATCTTGTTGCCGGTCGAGGTCAGGATCTTGACGTTCATCTTCTGACCGTCTTTTTCGCGGATACCGTCGGCTCCCACTTTCCATCCGGCCTCGTCGAGAAGCTCTTTAGCCTTTTCGGGGTTGTACTCGTACGGGTTAAGCACATCGCCGGCATAGGCCCACGAGGACGGGGTCAGGTTGGCGTGCATGACGTCGCCGTACCCTCTCAGCACTTCCTCGACGATCTGAGCACGGTTGGTCCCGTACATGAGCGCCTGTCTCACGAGCTTATCCTTGAGTATGGGATCGGTCTGCTTGAGCCCGATGTAGGTGTAACCGTTCTGGGGTATCTGCTTGAACTCGTGGGTGCTAGCCAAGGCCTGCTGGACTCTCTCAACATCGTCGGGTGGGATGGCGCCCATGTAGTCAATATCGCCTTTCTCCAAAGCCGCCAGCATGACTTGGTTGTCGCCGTAGAACTTCCATATGACCGTCTGGATGTATGGGCCCTCTCCGTAGTAGTCGGGATTGGCCTCCACCATGATGTACTGGTCCTTCTCCCACTTTACGAACTTATAGGGGCCGGTACCTATGGGCTGCATGCATGCCGGGTTTTCCTTCATGTCCTTAATCGAGGTCGTCTCGAATATGTGCTTGGGGATGATCCCGATGGTGAGCTTCGAGAGAAGCGGCGCGTAGGGCTCCTCCAGGTGCAGTATCACCGTATAGTCACCCTGAGTCTCCACTTCCTTGATAGGTTTGAAATCGGTCTTTCTGACGCCGGCGTAGTCAGGGTGTTTGATGGCGTCGTAGGTGTACTTCACGTCGGCTGCCGTAAAGGGCGTACCGTCGTGCCAGACGACGTCCTCTCTAAGCTTGAACGTCCACGTCAGTCCGTCGGGCGAGAACTCCCACGACTCAGCCAGGTCGGGCACGAGCTCCATGGTCTCATTCACCCTTACGAGACCGTTGAAGACCCTGCCGATAATCGCGCCTGACGTAGTGTCGGTCGACAGGATCGGGTTGAACGTTACGGGGTTGCCCGTGAGACCGAGGACCAGCTGACCGCCCACGGTCTTGGTCTTGGGTTCTCCGCCGTTCGGCTGTTCGGGCTTGGGTCCGCAGGCGCTGAGGACCAAGGCCAGCGCCAAAAGGGACACCATAACGACAGCAAGACTCTTTCGCATTGGTTTTCCCCTCTCTCAAACTAGACGGCATTTCGAAGAAGTGTAGCACTAACAAGGGTATGAGTAAAGACTCATGAGAATGTTTTTTTATGCAAAAAGAACCGGTGTGGGTATGCAGAGGTGAATACTCATACAAGGGAGGTCTCATTGGCTGCTTGTCGGGCCGGAAGGCCTTTCTCGACCGGGGGCTCTACGCTGCTTGGGCAGTCCGCCCAGAGCCAAAAACGA
>DUSU01000015.1 GCA_012842425.1 Candidatus Fermentithermobacillaceae bacterium
ACTTCGTCACCGCGGCACGGGCGGGGCGTCCGATGCCCCAGATAAGGAAACTGGCCGGTCTGGACGCCATCGACGAGGCTATTGGAAGGGCCACCGAGATGGGTCGTCCCGTGTTCCTCGCCAACAGAACTGCAGGAGTCGGAAGCGTTCACTCTTTTGCCCTATGGGGATATATGGGTTACATAGCCAAGCTCTGCGCTCAGTATGACACCCCCTTCGTCAACATCGCGGGCGACTACTTGGCGGCCGCCGTAAACGAAGAGGTCATCAAGCAGTCATACCTTGAAGCCGGTCGCCCTGAAGCCTTCAGGCCCGACACTGTCCGTTACGTCCCCGGCGACCAGTGGGCGTGGACTTCAGCAACATCGGGAATGCTGAAGCGCGAACTCCCCGCAGCGACCATGTGGATCGGTTACTTCTACGCGGAATCGATGACCCTCGCCGAAGTCGGCGCGCAGATCGGAGCCATACAGATAGCCGCTACCACCAACACGGCCCAGCTCCCCTTCTTCATCGCGTCTTGTGACTACACGCTGATAGGAGAAGAAGAGTACGCAGCCAGCGCCTACCTGTCAAAGGAACCGATGCTCACCGGCACCCTAGTTGCGGAAGACGTGGGCAAAATCATTGTGGCCGCAATCGTTGTCTTGGGTGTAATTGCCGAGCTCGTGTCGCCCGAAGCCAACTTTGTCTCTAAGATGCTGCAGTTTTAGGCGGAGGAGGTGCGAAACAGGTGAAAAGAACGGTACCCGTTATCATAACTACCGTCACGGCAACCATAGTGTTCCTGTCGATCGTATTGTTCAAGACCGATGCAGCAGGTTGGCCGGGACAATTTGACCGTATGCGCCAGTTCATGGCAGCCGTAATGATGTTCATGGGTATGGCAAACATGACAAGGGTGCACGGCAGCGCCATACGGAAAAGGGATAGGAACTGGATGTTCTCTGTATGGCTCCTGGTAATCATGTTCGCCTACGCCATTTTCGGGATGGCCGTAGGGAACAAGAACGCGACTTACAGGTGGATCTACGACGCGTTCATTCCTCCGATCAACTCCACAATGTACGCTATGGTGGCCTTCTATCTCACATCGGCATCCTACAAAGCCTTCAGGGCCAAGACGCTTGACGCTGCCCTCATGATGGCGTGCGCCGTATGGGTAATGCTTTCAAACGTGCCTGTTGGCGACATGCTGTGGAGTTCAGAGTCATGGCTGGGGGGTATGGCCGGAGTGAGAGACTGGATCGTTTCAGTACCTAACTCCGCAGTATCCCGAGGCATTGCCGTAGGCACCTTCCTAGGCGGTTTCGCGACGCAGCTCAGGGTCTTCCTGGGCATCGAGCGGCGCCACCTGGGCCAGGGTTAGAAAGGGGGGCCAAACACATGCTGGAGAAACTCAACAACCTCGACTCAAGATGGATGTATCTTGCTCTGGTAATCGTGCTGGTCATCCCCATCATAAAGCCCATCGGGATGTCCATCTCGGTAAACAAAGACCTCACTCAGAGGATGTATGACTTCATAGAGAACCTACCGCCCGACAGCCTCATAATGTTCGATATCGCCTCAAGCTCGTCTTCAGACACCGAGATAACTCCCATGATCTACGCCGTTATGGAGCATATGGCCAAGAAAGGACACAAGCTCCTGGTAGCGGGTCAGTGGGAGTCCGGGCTGGCTTACTGGAGCCCCAAGATCGACGAGAGGGCTAAGGAGTACGGTTGGAAGTACGGCGTCGACTACGTCAACATCGGGTTCAAGGCCGGCGGCACGGCCACCTGGCGAGCCATCGGACAGGACTTCTGGAAAGGCGCCGTTGGAGTAGACATAAACGGCACTCCCTTTGAAGAGCTCCCGCTCATGGCGCGCATCAAGAAGATCGACCCCGAGACCATCGACCTCATAGTTATCTACGAGTCAGGTTCACCGGGTATGGAAACGTGGATCACCTACTTCCCCACCGTCCCTCTGGTCAAAGGCTCGGTCGCCGCGGAGATCTCCAGTTCGGTTAGGTATATCCCGACGGGACAGCTCAAAGGGCTCATCCCCGGCATGAGGGGCGCCGCTGAGTACGAGAAGCTCGTCGGGAGACCCGGCATCGCCACCCAGCTCATGGACGCCCAGAGCATGTCTCACATCCTAGTGATCTTGCTCATCGCGCTCGGCAACGTCGCTTACTTCGGCGCCAAGAAGAAGTCGGCAGAGGCCCGCTAAAGGAGGGAGAGGACAATGACACCGGAACTTCAGACCTGGATAGGGGTCATCGCGACCCTCGGTATTTTCTCCTTCCTTATCAAGGAGAACCCGTTCTACCGTTTCTTCGAGTACACCGTGATCGGGCTGTCCGCAGCACATACCGTGGTCATGACCTGGGATAACTACACGAAGCCTTTCTGGAACAACGGTATCATGAAAGGCGAGTACTACCTCCTGATACCGGGTGCTATCGCGATCCTGTACTACTTCAGGTACGCGCCTGCGAAGTACCAGTGGCTTTACAGGTATCCCCTGGCGCTCATCATGGGATATGACATCGGTTACAGCCTGGCATATGACCCGAGGCCGTTTATGGTCCAGATAAGAGGGACCTTTGAGGGGCTCAAGGACCTGAACAGCTTCATCTACCTCGCCATATTCTTCGGCGTGGTCGTGTACTTCATATTCACGTTCGGCAACAAGAGCAAGGGCGTAGAGAAGACGAGGAACATCGCCCGTTACGCCATGATGATGTACTTTGGCGTCGCGTTCGGAAACACGGTCCAGGGCCGTTTCTCGCTCCTCCTTGGAAGGCTCCTCTTCCTCTTGGGAGACTGGCTCGGCCTGGTGAAGCTGGGCTAAGACCTGCCTGGAGTCTTGAGACTCGAGTATTAAGGCTCGAGTCTTGAGCGCGGGGCAGCGAGGAGGTCCAGCCTACGACCGACCTCAATGAGTAACCCCGGAGTCTCAGAGCTCCGGGGTCCTCCTTTCTTCCAGCGCATGTGCGCCATCACATGCTCATGAATAACCACTCAATGATATCTACAGTGCTTATGAATCGGCCGCTTTTTCTTTGTCGTTGGAACCGCCGCTACGGTTATCGGTAACGTAGAAGCCGGGTCCCTTGAAGATGATGCCGACGTTATGGCTAATCAGCTTTTTTACAGGCTCCCCGCACGTAGGACAGGTCTTAAGCGGCTCATCGGTGATCTTGCGCGTGACCTCAAATCGTCCGCATTTAGGGCACTTGTACTCGTAAACCGGCATTTCGAACCTGACCTCCTCCAAACTCCAGACAGCCTACATCTCTAGGATAAAACCGGTGTCAAGTACCAGTGGGATTACTGCTAGAATATGGCCTAGATGGTATTCACTTATTCACGGATTGGGGGAGCCAGGATGAAGGTGCTGCCGCGCGGGCTCAAAAGCCCTCGTCTCTTGAGAATCTCGTTGGTCCTGCTTATTGCTCTTTTGTCCTTAGCGGCCGTCTTATCGGCATGCGGAAATAGGGACCGTGAGGCAAGTGGGCCTCCGGTAGGCCAAGAACCGGACCCGCCCGCTCAGGAAGACCCTTCATCGCCGGCTGACCCGACCGAGCCGCCGGCCGACCCCTCTCCGCTCACAGGACTACCCATGGTAAGCCCGGGAAGCCCGGTGGCTGTAGCCATCGGCAACAACCCGGACGCGAGGCCACAGACCGGTCTCACCGGGGCGGATATAGTCTACGAAATACCGGCTGAAGGCGGGATCACCAGGTTCCTGGCGGTTTTCCACAGCAGGGCTCCAGAGGTGGTGGGACCGGTGCGAAGTTCCCGGCCCTATTTCGCGCTTCTCGCCAAGGAATGGGGCGCCGTGTTCGGTCACTGCGGAGGGGATCCCGAGCTCAGCCGTTACATAAACGAATGGAAAGTCGTTGACGCCAACGAGTTTGCCCTGGGCCACCTGTTCTGGAGAGACAGCTCTCGGAGCATGCCCAACAACCTGTACACTTCGGTGGAGAACCTGAGGAAGGTCCCTTCCGCCGAGCTCCCGGCTCCGCCTCAGAGGTACGAGTTCAAAGACCGGTCCGTGAAGCCCGAGGCAGGGATCTCCATACGCTACGGCAAGAGCTATTCCGTTGAGTACCGGCTCGCCGAGGGAGTCTACAACCGTTACATACTGCAGGGGTCTCAAGCAGAACCCGTACTGCACGTAGATAGGGACAGCGAGGAGCCGGTCACTGCATCCAATATCATCGTGCAGTACACCACCATGCGGGTTATTGATTCCGAAGGTCGCCTCAACATCGACATGGTAGGCAGCGGGAAGGCCGTCTTCCTCCTTGGCGGCGTCTATGAGGAAGGCACGTGGAAGAAGACAGGGACCCTTGAGCCCACGGTCTTTTACGACGCTCACGGAGAGAAGATCACCCTAGCGCCGGGCCAGACGTGGATCCACATAGTATCGCCCGACGCCGTAGTGAAGCTCATCCCGCCAGAATAGCCGGGCCGGCATGCGGCGGTCACCGGATGCGCTGAGCCGGTAAGACTCAGTCCAGGTCAGGATTTCTGCCCGCCTATCTTGGAGGCAAGCTTGTGGGCTGCGTTCACCGCTATCACCGAACCGAAGGCGGTAGTCCCCAGCTTGCCGCCGGCGCCCCCAAGGTACGGCGAGCTGAACATGAACACCAGACCTACGATAACTCCGGCAATTGCCATCAGGAGCTCATTGGGGATCCGGGCCTTAGACGACATTCCCGCGAAAGACGCGCAGATGGCTACTGTCGCCAGCGATGCTCCGATCTCCGGGAAGAGCGCAGGCAATATCAACCCACCTGCCAGCCCTACCAGAGCAGACCCCAGGACGGCGCCCTTCCCCATCCTGACGTTCACGTAGTATGCCGCAACCGCCGCCACGACCGATGTAACGATCAAGCGGGAACCCACGTCCCAGGTGGGAACGACCCCCGAGAGCAATGGGTGTCTCAAGAACGTACATGCCAGGATACAGCCCGAGCATGCTATGGTGCCGAGTTTCCCGCCGAAACCATTGAACACATCCTGAGCCAGGACATATATGACGCCGGCCACGGCCGCGGCCAGTATGATCCCGGTCTCATTTAGGACTTTCGGCGACGCCATGCCAACGAAGCTGCCGCAGTAGATGGGGACTCCGTATGCGGGCACAACCACACCGGCCAGGACTCCTACCAGCGCGGAAGCGACAACCGCGCCGAGTCCCAGGTTGACATTTAGCCAGTATGAAACGAGTGCTCCCACAAAGACCGATAAGAACAGTTTTAGGTCTTTCACCGGAAACACAGGTCCTTCCCATTTCGCGGAGATGGCGGGCCACTCGAGGTAGAACCCATAGAGGAGGCTCAAGCAGACGACCCCGAGTACGACGGCCACGAGAGGGCTTGTCTCAATAGAAACCATAAGGGCGTAGTAATACAGAAGGCTGCAAGTTGCGGCAAGTAGTAGAAATCCTGCCGTACGTTTCGCCGTCACACGGACTCCTCCTCCGGATGCTTCCCCTTTTTCTCACGCTACATGCGCTATACCGAATTATAGACTACCAAAAAACGATCCTGGCGGACTACTCCGCCAGGATCTCCTCCGCTCTAAATCTGGATGACCGTGATTACCGGACTAGCGGTCCTCGCCGTCACACGTTCCGTCTCCGTTGGCGACGACCCTGTCAAGGAACCATACGCCCTGGTCCTCCTTGTGGATCATGCTCCCGTGCCTTGAACCCTTCTTGTAATGGGTATGCAGGAGCTCGTGGGACTTGTGCCCCAGGGGCTTCCCGAGGAACGTCTTGTACAGTTCCTGTACCACCGGGTTCTCGTGGGACTTACGGAGCGGCAGGCCTCTGTCGGCTTCGTAGATGGCGTCGATACGCTTTAACCGTATCTCCGTGTCGGTCGGGATCGGCTGTCCGCCGCCACCGATGCAGCCGCCCGGACAAGTCATGATCTCGATGAAGTGGAACTTCTCGCCGTTCTTCACCCTGTCCAGGATGACCTTGGCGTTAGCCAGAGTGTGCGCTACGGCTACCTTAACTTCGAGGTCTCCGACCGGAACGGTCGCGATCTTGAGGCCCTCAAAGCCGCGCACGTTCTCGAAGTCTATCTTCTCGAGGGTCTTGCCCGTGACGATCTCGTATACGGTCCTGAGGGCAGCTTCCATAACTCCGCCTGTGGCGCCGAATATGACGCCCGCGCCGCTACCTATTCCGAGAGGAGCGTCGTAGTCCTCATCCGGGAGGCTGGCGAAGTCAATGCCGGCTTCCTTGATCATCCTGGCCGCTTCGCGTACCGTGAGCACGTAGTCCACGTCCTGATAGCCCGAATCGCTCATCTCGGGACGCTGGCACTCGTACTTCTTGGCCGTGCACGGCATGAGCGAGACCGACACTATGTCTTTGGGGTCGATCCCCATCTTCTCGGCGTAGTACGTCTTCACAAGGGCGCCAAACATCTGCTGAGGAGACTTGCAGCTTGAGACATTGTCCGCAAGCTCCGGATAGAACTGCTCCATATACCTGATCCACCCGGGGCTGCAGGAGGTTATGAGAGGAAGCGGTCCGCCCTTCTCGAGACGCTCGAGGAGCTCAGAGCCCTCTTCCATGATAGTGAGGTCGGCGGTGAAGTCGGTATCGAAGACCTTGTCGAAACCGAGTCTCCTGAGAGCCGCCACCATCTTGCCCGTGGAGATGCTCCCGGGAGGCAGCCCGAAGGGTTCTCCGATCGCGACACGCGTCGCCGGCGCCGTCTGGATAACCACGTGCTTCTTCGGGTCGTGCAGTGCCTTCCAGACTGCGTCGGTGTCATCCCTTTCATACAGGGCCCCCACCGGGCACACTAGGATGCACTGTCCGCACTGGACGCACGGGCTCTCGGCCATGGTCTCTCCCCACGCAGGCCCGATGACCGTGTCCATACCCCGGCCGAGCGGGCCGATCGCCTGGACACCCTGGACCTTCTCGCAGACCGCCACGCACCGCCTGCAGAGGATGCACTTGTCGGGATCTCTCACGAGGGCAGGAGTCGTGAAATCCGGTTCCTTCGGCTCCCGGCTTCCCTCAAACCTGATCTCCCTTATGCCCAACCTGTCGGCCAGGGACTGGAGTTCGCAGTTTAAGTTCCTCGGACAGGTCGGACACTCGTAGGGATGGTCTGAGAGGATCATCTCGACGATAGCCTTACGGGCTTTGCGGACAGCCGGCGAGTTGGTGTGGACTACCATTCCGTTCGCAACCGGCGTCACGCAGGACGCCTGGAGGGTCCTAGCCCTCTCTACCTCCACAACACACACGCGGCAGCTCCCGATGACGTTAAGGTCCTTTAGGTAGCACAAGGTGGGTATATCGATCCCTGCCGTCTTGGCCGCCTCGAGGATAGAGGTGCCTGCCGGGACGGATACCTGTCTACCGTCTATGGTCAGTGTTACCGTAGCCATCGTGATTCCCCCTATCCTTTCACATCGCAGCGGAGACACCTTGCGGCTTCGCGCCGGGCTGCCTCCTCGTCAAATCCAATCTCCACTTCCGTGAAGGAGCGCACTCTGGTCGTGACCGGCACTACCTTACCGTGCACCCTGCCGGTCTTTTCTTCGTTGATCGGAGCGGAGAGTTTCCTTTCGTGCTTAGGCGCGGGAACAACATCGCCGGTCCCACCGAGGAAAGCGTGGATGGAACGAGCAGCCCTCTTGCCGGCTTCGATGGCCTCGATCACCGTTGCCGGACCGCTCACGCAGTCTCCGCCGGCAAAGACGCCTTCTTGACCGGTCGCCATGGTCTTCGGATCCGCCTTGAACACGTTCCTCGCGAACTCAAGGCCGGACTCTTTGAACCCATCTGCGTCCGTGACCTGGCCGATCGCCGGGATGAACACATCGCACGGCAGATCAAACTCGCTGCCTTCCACGGGCATAGTCCGGCGTCTGCCCGAAGAGTCGAACTCTCCGGCCTTCATTACCACGCACTGGACTGCCTGGACGCGCCCGTCACCCTTCACGGCAACCGGGTTGACCATGGTCTTGAAGATGATCCCTTCTTCTTCGGCAGCTTCGACCTCCTCTAGGAGGGCCGGCATGTCTTCTTTGCGACGCCTGTAGACCACCGTGACGGATTCGGCTCCGAGGCGCCTCGCGGTCCTCGCGGCGTCCATGGCAACGTTTCCTCCGCCGACAACGATGACCTTCTTGCCTGTCAGGTCAACCTTCTTGCCGAGGGCTACGTCGCGGAGCAGGGTGACGCCCGGG
>DUSU01000016.1 GCA_012842425.1 Candidatus Fermentithermobacillaceae bacterium
CCTGGCAAGCGGGACCTCGCCGCTTCTTACCGCCTCGAGGATCGTCTCGTACGCTTGTCGCTGAAGCTCCGGTGTATGTGAGATGAGCACCATATCCGCTCCGGCCTTGAGGGCCATGACGGCGCCCCTGGCCGTCCCGAAGTACTTGGAGATCGCGTTCATCTCCATGCAGTCTGTCATGATGAGGCCCTGGAACCCCAGGTCGCGCCTCAAGAGGCCTTCGAGCACCGGTGCCGAGAGCGTTGCCGGGAGGTCCGGGTCGATGGCTTTGAAGATGATGTGGGCGGTCATGATGGCGGGAAGTCCTTTTCTGATTGCCGCTTTGAACGGCCTCAGTTCCACTTCCGAGAGGCGCTCCAAGGGGTGCGGGAGCACGGGAAGGTCCAGATGCGAGTCCACCGACGTATTGCCGTGTCCTGGGAAATGCTTGCCGACAGGGAGAGCTCCCGCCGACAGGAATCCTTGCACCGACGCCGTCCCCAGTGTTTCGACCAGCGCCGGATCACTCCCAAAGGAACGCACGCCGATGACCGGGTTGTCGGGGTTATCGTTTACATCGAGAACCGGGGCGAGGTTTACGTTGATGCCCGCCGCCCTTATCTGGGTTCCTACCGCGCGGGCTACCTTGAACGCAAGGTCGGGATCGCCGGTCGCGCCCAAAGACATTGGCCCGGGCATGAGAGGAAGCCCCTTGTCCAGCCGCACCACCGGGCCACCTTCCTGGTCCACAGATATGAGGAGGGGAAGGTTCCCCGAGGAAGCGGCTGTATCCTGCAGAGTTTGAGACAGGGCGGCGGTCTCCGCCACAGAGCCTGTGTTCCGGGCGAAGTAGATGATGCCTCCCACCTTTAGGTCGCGGATGGCCGCAGCGGCGCCTTCCGGGTCTTTTCCTGAAAACCCGACCATGAGGACCTGCCCAACCTTCTCTTCGAGCGAGAGGTCTCCGGTGTCAAGTTTCCGGAACCGTGGGTCTTGCGAGTTTGTAACCACGCTGGTCTCGCCTGCCTTTCACGGAAGTACCATCAACCTCATATATCTATCTTTATATCTCTTGTGCGGTTATCTCCTGACCGATGCGGCGACGGCGTTTGCGAACTGCGCCCTGAGGCGTATGTGGGCATTGCCCTCACGCCCGGCGTGCACCCGGTTGGTGAGCAGGATGGCCGCCGTGCCGGTGTCGGGATCGCACCATATACTGGTACCGGTGAAGCCGGTGTGTCCGTATGCGCGGTCCGACATGAGGTCGCCGCCCGACGAGTACCGCCTTGACCGGAGCTGCCATCCAAGGCCGCGTCTCTCTCCGACCGACGCTTCTTCTTTGATGGCTGCCTGTACGGTCGCTTCGCCCAATATCCTCACTCCGTCCAGGGCGCCGCCGCTTAGCCACATGAGGCCGTATCTGGCCATGTCATATACCGTGCCGAAGAGGCCCGCATGCCCCGACACGCCTCCCAAGGAGTAGGCGTTCTCGTCGTGGACTTCGCCCCACATGACCCGGTCGAGATCGGGCCTGTACTCTGTGGCTGCGATGCGATACCTCAGAGAAGGGGCAGGCCTGAAGCACGTGTCCTTCATCCCCAGGGGCGCAAAGATTTCCTTGGCTGCAAACTCGTCGAGCCCGAGTCCCGCGATCCTCTTGATCAGTTCGCTGAGCATTATGAACCCCAGGTCGCTGTAGACCACTTTTTCTCCCGGCACCTGTTCCCCGGTGAGTCTTAGGGCGCAGATGGCCTCAATGATCTCTGTTCCCCGAAGGCCCTGTTCGTAGAACTTGATGTGGGCCGGTAAGCCCGATGTATGCGTGAGGATCTGCCGGATGGTTATGCCTTCCTTTCCCCCCTGGCCAAACTCGGGGATGAACATGGCGAGCGGGTCGTCGAGGCGGAATTCCCCGCGCTCTAGGAGCTTCAGCACCGATGGGAGAGTTGCCGTGACTTTGGTCAGGGAGGCCATGTCGAAGATAGTGTTTGGAGTTGCGGCTATCCGCTCCGGCGTGCGCACTGCCCAACCGAAGGCTCTGGGGTAGAGCATGACTCCGTTATGGACTATTGTCGCCACCGCTCCGGGGATGGGACCTTCTCCGTCGCCGACCGCCCTTGCCACCGTGGCAAAGGCGCGCTCGACTTGCGCCGGGTCGAGCCCCACGTCCTGGGCATGGCCCATGGGCAGCGACGGCACCGGCGCCGCAGACGGCGAGGGCGCCGCGGGCGGCACAGGCACCGTGCACGCTTCAGAGGCCGCAGTTACCTGCGCTTCAGCGGACGGCGGGGGTGCCGTCAGCATCTGCGCTGCAGCCGGCGAGTCTGACGCGCTTCTGCCCCCGTACCTTTCCTTCGCCAAAAGGACTGCTTTGCGGATGGCCCCACCGCATTCCTCCAATAGGGCAGATGCCTGACTTACAGATGCTCCCGACGCCAGGGAGATGAGCGCCACCCCTATGTCTCCTTGAGCGTCTTCGAAGACGCGCTCAACTTCGTCGGCCGTCTTGCCCGTGGCTTCCGTTAGGATCCTTAGGGCCCTACCTGCAAGCTTGGTGTTCCTGGGCGCTGTCCCTGCCATGAGGTTCGAATAGGTGCGCCCGGCGATAATCATTGCCGCTGTGGACATTGTGTTGAGCACCAGTTTCTGTGCGGTGCCGTTCTTCATCCTGGTAGAACCCGCGACCACTTCGGGGCCCACCTGAGGGGCGATAATTAGGTCTGCCTCTTTGGCTACCGGGCCGGAAGTGTCGCCGACGATCGCCACCGTCTTGGCCCTCTGCTTCCGCGCTTCGGCGAGGGCTCCCGCTACGAAGGGGGTCCGTCCCGACGACGCTATCCCTATGACCATGTCCGAGGGGCCGGCTTTCCTCGCTGCGATCTCGCGGGCGCCGTCCTCGCGGCTGTCTTCGGATCCCTCTGAGGCTTTGTATATCGCCTTCTCTCCGCCCGACATGATGGCTGTAACATTCTTGCCGATGGAACCGTATGTCGGCTCCAGTTCCGACGCGTCAAGCACGCCTATCCTTCCGCTGGTGCCGGCGCCGACATAGAAGACCCTGCCGCCCAACAGGATGGTTTCTGCCATCCACTCGGCTGCCTTCGCGATGTTCGGAATCTCGGTCGCGACCGCCGGAGCTACCCTGTGGTCCTCGGCATTTATCACCGAGACGATTTTCTCGGCGGGCCAGGTGTCGATGTCTTTTGTGAGCGGGTTTACCCACTCAGTCTTGGGGATACCTGGTGTCGTCATCTTGATCCCGTGCCTTTCGGAAGCCGGTCCCTAGCCGGTACCGGCCTGTTATTTCTTTAAGCCGGTCTCCTGTGGGAACCGGCTTCTATCGCCACTTTTTCTAGAGCCGCTCCTCTCCTCGGGTCCGGCCGAAGCACGCCCTTGCCAGTACTGCGGCGCCTTGGGAGGCCGGAGTAGTGGAGTGGAAAAACTTGGCTTCCGGGAGTGCCTTGGACAGCTCAGACTCCACTCCGGCAAGATAGGCGGCGCTCTTGAAACACCCGCCCCTGGCTGCGACATCCGGGGCGTGGAAACCCAGATTCCTTGCGACGGCGCACACCAGCTCGACCAGCAGGCTTGCCTCTGCCCGAAGGATTTCCATAGCTCCTTTGTCGCGGAGCTCGTCTGCCGCCTTGAACACAACCTGTGAGAGAGCAGCGATCTCCGTCCGGTCCATGGCCAGCGTACGATGGATTAAGTCGCGGGGTTTGGTCACACCGGCAGCCGATAGAAAGAGGTCTGTGAGCGGGGTGGACGGTTCTCGCCCGTCGAATGCCCGCATCACAGTGCGGAGTCCCCTGATCGCGATGCTGTAGGCGCTTCCCTCGTCGCCGAGAAGGGCCCCGTATCCTCCGGCCGACGCATACCTCCCGTTCCTGGCTCCGAAACAGTTGGAGCCCGTCCCGGCTATGACAACTATCCCGTCTCCCTCTCCGTGCGCGGCGGCCAGAGCGGAATGGGTGTCTTCGACAATGGCGAAGGGGCAGTCTCCAAAGAACAGGGATACAGCCCGGCGGATTCGCCGGGGGTTGTCGTCTCCGGCTCCCGCGAGAGCCAGGCATGTCCCGGTGATGTCGTGCAGGCTTATGCCGCTCAGTCTCAGGGATTCTGTGACGGCCGTCCGGATGGAGTCTACCAGCTCATCCTCGGACACGTAGTTTATATTGGACGGGCCTCCCCGACCTGTGCCAAGGACATTCCCCCGGTGGTCCATCACGCATGCTTCCGTGCTGGTCCCCCCGCCGTCAACGCCAAGGTAGAGGCGTCTCGGATAATGCCCAGAAGCCTGCGAATCGAAGGGGCCGTTAACGGTACAAGAGGTACGGTTTTCGCTTGCGCTCAAACTCCGACGCCTCCTCGCGCCATCTAGAGATAAGGTCGTTGGGAGAGCTTCCGTTCATGAGGGCTTCCCTGAGCCCGGGCCCTCCCGCCAAGAGATCCAGGTAGTCTCTGGGTTTATCCTTACGGATGAAGTCTCCTTGCGAGCCGGCCTGTTCCGTACCGGGCTCACCGGGCTTCTTTTCCTTTTTAGCAGGTTCTTCAGGTAAGTGTTCCCTCAGGGCGAAACCGGGGAAGAGGTCGCGTACCGTGAAGAGTAGCCGGATCCCCAGTTCCACAGGGCGAACAGCCCTCTTGTCTACAACGTGGAACTGCACGCCACCGCACACCTTGCCCACGTGCTTCCAATACCACGGAGTGAAATAGGTCGGACGGACCATAACTCCCGGGAGGTTGGCTTTAAGGAGCGTTTCTGCCAGGACATGAGGGTCCACATACGGCGCCCCGACCAGTTCAAAAGGACTGGAGGTCCCCCTGCCCTCTGAAAGATTGGTGCCTTCCAGGAGGCATGTGCCCGGATAAAGGAGCGCCATGTCTTGGGTCGACGCCGCGGGAGAGGGAGGCACCCACGGTCCTATCCCTGTGTCGTCGTAGAACATCCTCCGCTCCCATCCTTCGGCCTTCACAACATGAGGTGCAGGGAGGCCCAGTCTGTCGGCTTCCATGAGGGCAATCTCTCCCAAAGTCATCCCGTGCCGTATGGCGACCGGGGCGTAGCAGACAAATGACAGGTCATCGGGAGAAGGGACATTGCCTTCTACCATCTCGCCGCCGATAGGGTTTGGACGGTCCAGGACCACGAACGGGATGTTGGCCTGAGCAGCTGCCCGCATCCCACCGAGCATCGTCGACGGATAGGTGTAGTACCGGGCTCCGATATCTTGGATGTCGAACACGAGGACATCGATCTTCTCGAGGCTTTCCGCCGAGGGTATCCGGGATTCGCCGTAGAGGCTGTAAACAGGTATTCCCGTCCGGGGTTCCGTCTCATCCCCGACCTTGGCGCCTTCGGCCGCATTGCCTCGAATGCCGTGTTCAGGAGAGAAGAGGGCTCTGATCCGGTAACCCTCATCGATCATCGCATCGAAGTTCTGCCTAAGGCTCGAGTCCAGGCCGGTGTGATTGGTGATGAGACCTATTACTTTGTCTCTATACAGCCCTTGTTCCAGCATCTTTTCGAGGCCGGTCTTCACTCTCACAAAAACGCACCTCCCCGGTCCACTTCAAGCGAGATTCTGTGTCCGGGGAGGTAGTTCCTCTATTTGGATTGCAGGCAGGAGAGTCCTGCGAAGTATGACCGGCACTTTATCCCGGTGCCGGACCCAGCGGGCGTCCCTAGACGATATCTTGGCCCCTGACTCCTGGGGCAACTTTCTCGGGCAGCGCTTTCAGGACTATATAGGAGACGGCCGTGTTCAGTCCGCCGTGTGCCAGGTTAAACGGTATGATTACCGGCACAATCATCGAAAGGACCGTTTCCCTTGGAACGCCCAAATAGATCGGCGTGACGATCAGGTTGAAAGGGACCATGAGTGCGACTCTGATCAGGATCCCGGCAAGCATGGGCAGATGGAGGTGGCGTGTCCTCTTGGCTAGGATTCCGACCACGATTGCCATTCCGCCGGAAGCGATGAAGTGCATGAGGATGCCCCACGGACCTCCCTCGCCCGTGACGGCGGCAAAGAGGACAGAGTTCACGAGCGCGCACGTGGCTCCGGAGACCGGTCCCATGAAGACGGCGGCCACCAGCGTCGGCACATCTCCCGGCGCGAGTTTCAGGAAAGGAGCAGGTGGAAACGAGAAGGCCAGGAGGAGCTCAAACACAAACGACATCGCGGCAAGAATGGCTGTTAGTACTAGCGGTAGGTACTTGCGGTTCATTGCGATTCCCCCTCACAGGATCTGCAGAGGGGGACCCCCGGGGGAGCCTTGCTGATCGATACGATCTTCTCTCATCCGGACTGTACCGTCGGCCCCGGAATTCCACCGGGTCGGTCGCTTGCGCGAGTCGCGGGCTGTAACCGCCGGTCAGGATTTGCGGCCTGCACACCGATGTCTCGGTCTGGCCTTATCTGGCCTCTTGCTGGGCCCCTCACCTTGCCCCGAAGATCCTCTCCAACAGTCTACTCTAGCATTAGGGGCGAAACGGGGTCAACATGTCAAAGCGCGTAAAAACCAAGCGCAGGCTGGGCTTGGACGTTGCGCGTTCAGTTCGAGTCGTTGTCCCGGATACCGTGTTCAAATCGGATCGTTG
The DNA here is from genome assembly GCA_012842425.1 of Candidatus Fermentithermobacillaceae bacterium. GTDB lineage: Bacteria > Bacillota > Sulfobacillia > Fermentithermobacillales > Fermentithermobacillaceae > UBA3951. The sequence continues at coordinate 6,584 of DUSU01000016.1, forward strand.
TCTCTGATACGTGGTCAAAACCGGCTCGTCGTTTCGGATGCCTCGCTCAGATCGGATTGTCGTCGCGGATACCATGTTCAGATCGGGTCGTCATTGCTGATGTCTTGTTCCAACCCGATTGTCGTTTCGGATGCCTCGCTCAAAACGCATTGTCGTCGCGGATACCATGTCCATATCTAATCGTCGTCCCGGATATCTGGCTCAAACCGGATCGTTGTCTTGGATACCTCCCTCAAATCCGATTGTCATCACGCATATCTCGTCGAAACCCATACGGTTGTCGGAAACACCCCCAATACCAGTCGGTCATCCGGGATGTGGAGGGTGAACACGGAGGGGGGAATCAAGGTGTGATCGGAGTGGTTACGTAAACAGCCCTCTCCACGGGGCGCTTTCATCTTCATCCAGCTTTCTGGACTGCTGGACCACGTCATCTCTGATTAGGGGATCGCGGATGAGGATGCTCCAGGCCTCGAGGGCCCTCTCGAGGAACTCTTCCTTGAGGGGATGCCGCTCCGGGTTGCTGACGAGGGGGCAGATAAGACTGCCGGTGAGCGTATCCAATCTCATTGAGAGTTGCCCTTGTGGGCTGATGTACGGCATTAGCGGAAATGTCCTGCATTGAACCGGTCTCTTCTCTCTGGGACACGTTCCGTTGCACATGACAAACGCGACCAGGCCCTTCCAAGACTCGGGGAAGTCGTGGTGTTTGGCCGATTTGTAGCTCCATCGAAGCCAACGTTCGCGCCCGCTGAACATGAGTTCCTCGCCCGGGAGGAGGTACATGCCTACTCCCGGCTCGTACTCTTGGCAGCACCTGTGCCCGCACAGGGCTCCGCAGTCGCCTTCGATGGCCGGAATATCCAGCAGACGGTAGACTCTCTTGAAGTCTTCTTTGCAGAGAGTCGATCTTACCAGTCGTCTACGGATGTATCCCAACATGTAACCACTTCCGTTGCGCCAGTGGGCCTTCCACCGTCGAACCCGTGAGCTCGGGTGTTCAGACCTGCTCTGCGCTCTTACACTCGGTCCTGTTAGAGCGTCTCTGATATCGCGCCTACTCTGATACTCCTATTACTCCTGCTACTCGTATTCCTAATAGTAAACTTGGTTCGGCTTTTGTGGCTACCCGGACGTGTATCCAACCGGCCTGTTTCTCGTGGCATTCATCTGCCCACTGCACGGTCCAATAGAGGATTCACACTGTTCGATAAGTAATACCTTTAGGGTCAAAGCCGCAAGGAGAGGATGTCTCAGTGAACATAGTCGTCCTAATGAAGCAGGTGCCGGGCACATCGTCCGTTGGAGTGGACCCCACTAGAGGGACCCTCAGAAGAGAAGGAGTCCCGGCCCAGACGAACCCCTACGACCTCCATGCTCTGGAAGCCGCTCTTGCGCTGAAGGAGCAGGTGGGAGGCACGGTGACTGTCGTGAGCATGGGTCCACCCCAGGCTGAAGCGGTCATCCGCGAGGCCTACTGGATGGGAGCGGACCACGGTATCCTCCTGACCGACCGGGTTTTCGCAGGCGCGGATACGCTGGCCACGGCGTTCACCCTAAGTCAAGCTCTCAAGACCCTTGAGTTCGACCTAATAATAGCCGGGATGCAGAGCACCGATGGCGACACTGCCCAGGTAGGCCCGGGAGTTGCCGAGTTCCTGGATATCCCGCATGTGTCGTACGTGAGAGAGATAAAGGGAGTTGCCGGCCCTGAAGTGGGTGCCGGTACTTATCCCCTTCCGGAAGGGGCGGCGAGGCTCACGGTAACTGCCGACCTGGGAGATACCCTTCTTATCCAGGATGTCTGCCTGCCGGCCCTGATAACCGTCACGAAGGATCTAAACCAGCCGAGGCTCCCGTCGTTCAAACTGCGAAAGGCCGTTGCCGACAAGCCCGTTTCAGTGATGCGGGCTGAAGACCTGCCCGCATCTCCCAAGCCCTATTACGGCCTGGCCGGATCGGCCACGCGGGTGGAGAAGATCTTCCCTCCCGAGCGAACTGTGGTCCGGGAGATCTGGGAAGGCGAACCCGACGAACTGGCCTCCAGATTGGCCGTCCTGCTTAGGGAGGTGGTCGGAAAATGACGCGCGACGAGAGCGGTACGAAGATAACCCGTGTGCCCGAGAGCGGTGCAAACAAGATCGCGGGGCACGTGCGGGAGCCCGGTGCCCGGCCTGAGGGCAACTCGGCGGAGATGATGTCCGAATGGTCGGGCATCATGGTCTTTGCTGAATTCCACCATGCGGCATCGCCCACTGACTCCGGTGGGGGAGAGTTCGACCCCGTAACCTTTGAGCTCATCGGCAAGGCCAGAGAGATGGCAGATAAGAGCGACCAGGAAGTTGTATGTGTGGTCCTGGGAAGCGGCGTCACGGGGGCTGCTGCCGACCTCCTCCACTACCCGGTCGATCGAGTGCTGGTCTATGACCGCCATGAACTCCGTCACTATGTCGCCGGCGTTTACGCCGCGTTTTTCCAGGATGCCGTCTTGACCGAGAAACCCAGCATAATCCTAATGGGCGCGACCCCCGTGGGCCGCAGCCTGGCGCCGCGCATCGCGGTGAGGTTCAGGACTGGTCTCACGGCGGACTGCACGGTGCTGGACATCCGCCCGAACGGAGACCTGGTCCAGACCAGGCCCGCTTTTGGCGGGAATATAATGGCCACCATTTTGACCAAGAACGCCAGGCCGCAGATGGCGACTGTCAGGTACAAAGTGATGCCCTGGGCCGAGCGTCTCGATGGCCGCCCCGGCAAGAAACCAGGGGTGCTGGTTGAGAGGGAGATGAGTCAGCCCGATGCCGTCAAGAGCCTGGCCCGTAACCTGAAGTCTGTGGCAGTGAGGTCGGAGGTACTCGTCCCGAAAGCCGACTCCATCTCTGAAGCCAAGGTCATAGTGGCTGTTGGCCGCGGCGTGAAGTCCAATTCTGACCTGGAGATGTTCGAGGCCCTTGCAGAGCGCCTCGGAGGCATGCTCGGGGGATCCAGGCCGCTGGTGGAGAAAGGCTGGATACCCGTATCCAGGCAGATAGGTCAGAGCGGGCGGACGGTCCGTCCCGACGTCTACATTGCCCTGGGGATCTCAGGAGCGATCCAGCACGTGGCTGGAATCTCGGGCGGGACCATCATCGCCGTGAATAGCGATAAGGTCGCACCTATCTTCGAGTTCGCCAACTACGGGGTTGTGGGAGACATCTATTCCGTAGTGCCTGCCCTGCTCAAGGTGCTGTAGCTGTGAGAAGAAAGCGTAAGCAGGGCGGTGTTCGCCCAAGAAGCAAGGACCGGCCGATAGTCGCAATAGATAGTTGCTCGTAAGCGCTCATAACGAAGAGCCGCCCCGGAGACCGGCTGGAAGTAGGGGCAATAGGCGAGATATGGAGCAGACGGGACAATGACACACGGGAGACGTGAGAGATATGCCAGGGAAGTTCGATAGACCGAACGAGAACGATATCCGCTTCCTCCAGGAGATATGCGGCGAGAAAGACGTTATATCCTCGGGTCCCTTGATGGACGACTACGCCAGGGACGAAATGCCCTGGGTGAAGGGATATCCCGCTGCGGTGGTCTTTCCTGAGTCCGCTCAGGAGGTGTCTGAGATCCTCAAGCATGCCTCGGCAAGGCGGATCCCCGTGACTACCAGGGGTTCGGGAACCGGGCTCTGCGGGGGAGCCGTGCCGACGCTAGGCGGCATCGTCCTGTGCACAACCAAGATGAACAGGATCCTGGAGATCGACTCCTCCAATTTCACGGCTACCGTAGAGGCAGGTGTGCTTCTGACCACCATCCACCAGGCTGTAGAGGCCAGGGGTTTCTTCTACGCCCCTGACCCCGGCGAGAAGACAGCCACCATCGGCGGCAACATAGCGACCAACGCGGGCGGCATGAGGGCCATCAAATACGGTGTGACCAGAGACAACATCCGCGGGCTCCAAGTGGTCCTCTCGACCGGTGAGATCCTGAACCTCGGGGGCAAGCACGCGAAGAACAGCACCGGATACAGCCTGATGAACGCCTTCATAGGTAGCGAAGGAACTCTAGGTGTCGTGACCCAGGCTACCCTGAGGCTCCTTCCCCTGCCCAAGCAGACGCTCAGCCTCTTGGTGCCGTTCGCATCCCTGCGAGACGCTATCCGCGCCGTGCCCAAGGTGATGGAGTCGGGGATCCTTCCCCAGTCCATCGAGTTTGCCGAGAAGGGAGTCATCTTTGCGGCAGAAAGCTACCTCGGCAAGAGGTTCCCGCACCGAACGGCTCCGGCCTATCTCCTCATCAGGCTGGACGGTAACTCGCGCGAAGAGGTCACCTCCGCCATGGACTTGGTCGGCAACGCCTGTCTTGCTGCCGGCGCCGACGATGTCCTTATCGCCGACACGCCCGAGCAGCAATCCGCGGTCTGGGATGCGAGAGGCGCCTTCCTGGCCGCGCTAAAGTCGGGGAACGAAGTGGATGAGTGCGACGTGGTGGTCCCGCGGGACCGGATCGCCGACTTGGTCGAATACACGAAGGAAGTGGCGGAGGAGGTAGGCGTCCGCATAGAAAGCTTCGGCCATGCCGGCGACGGGAACCTGCACATCTACGTGATGCGCGACACGATGGCCCAGGAGGAATGGGAAGAGAAACTTCCAAGGGCCATGGACCTCCTGTACGAGCGAGGGCGTGAGCTGGGCGGTATGGTTTCCGGCGAGCACGGTATCGGCGTAGCCAAGCGGCCTTATATGGAGAAGAGCCTCTCGGAAGATGAGATCGCCCTCATGGCCAGGATGAAGTCGCTGTTCGATCCTGCAGGGATACTCAACCCGGGCAAGGTGGTACCCCTTTCAGGCTCGTGATGAAAGACGGGTTTGCCGGAGCACATATAAAGAGGCTTGAACGCGTTCGAACAAACGGACCTGTCCAGAGGACAGGTCCCGAACCATGTTCACAGATAAATGCTTCCTACACCGAATGCTTCAGGATCTCGTCGATATCTCCTGCTACCAGAGCGACCGGTGGTACCTCGGGCAGGGTGTAGCAGCCGGGAGCCATCCTCGTCGAGGCCCGCGCCGCGGCTACCATGACCTGAGCTGTGGCGGACGGGTTAGTGAGCCTCATCTTGAGCTCCAGTACCTGGTTCTCGGCGGTGCCGGCTGCGCCGAACCTCTGGAGCAGCACGCCGTGCCCCATGGCCTCAACTTCCATGACGTTGCTTACCTTGGTGACCCGTGTCTCGTCCTTGACGAAATAGGGGTCCTTCTTGATAGCTTCGGCTACCTTGTCAAAGTCGGCGCCTTCCTCAAGTTCCACATAGACATCCCGCTTGTGGGTCCCGAACCCGGCGGGGAGCGTCATGGACAGGGCGTTTTTCACACCCGGAATCGCCTTCACTGCGACGGTGTGGCCCATGCTCATTCCGGGGCCGAAGTTGGTGTATGTAATCCCTCTGGGAGCCATTGCCTGGAACAGCATTCGGATCACAGAGTCGGTGCCGGGATCCCATCCGGCCGAGATCACTGCGACGCTGCCGTGTTCCTTGGCGCACTTGCCCAGGTCGCTCCTCAGGGCCATTAGGGGATCGCCGTGGATGTCGAAACTGTCAACGGTGTTGATCCCCTTCTTCAGATACTGAGGGGCTATCTCCGGAATCTGCCGGGACGGCGCGGTGAGGACCGCCACGTCTACCTTGCCCAGTTCATCCACTGAGGCGACTACAGGGCAGTCCAGCCCGGGGTTCTCGGGCCTTCTCCTCACGACTCCCGCCAGTTCCATGTCGGGGGCCTGGCGAATGCACTCAATGGCTTCTTTACCTACGTTTCCATAGCCGACTACGCAGACTCTGATTTTCTCCATCGCCACGATGACCTCCACCTTCTGTGATTCCCGTGCTTTCCCCGATACTCATGCTCCTTCCCGGACGAATGAACCTCGAGGAAAACCACATAGTGAACTCGAGATCAATTACCCGGAACTAATTAGACCGCTTGTCCCGAGGCGTAGTCAAGCTATTGGCCATGAATGGACTCCTTGGACTCCGGGTCTCCGTCGAAATCCTCCCGCCATGTCTAACCCTGCATTTTGCGTATTCTGACCATATTGAACTATAGTGGATGATACAATTCTGATAGTAGCGAAGTGTTGCCACCAGAACTCGAGGAGGACGCCAATGGACCTGTCCAATCCGTATTTCGGGCCGCTGTACGCTCTTATCGCGGGGGTTCTTGCTTCTGCGAGCCCGTGCGCCTTGGCGGCCATCCCCCTGGTCATAGGGCATATGGCAGGGGTGTCGCCTGCTGCCGGGAAGGGCGTTCGCGTCCGCGAACTCCTCTTTTTCCTACTTGGGATGGTGCTGGCCCTTACCTTCGTGGGAGTTGTTGCGGGAGCGCTGGGGAGGTCCCTCATCCTTTCGGCTCCCTGGATCCGGTGGGTGGCAGGACTGGCTTTCATCGCAGCGGGGGCTTCGTACCTGGGTCTGATAGGAGGCTCGAAGACCTGCACCGTACCACTGCCTGTTTCCGACGACTCCGAGACCCCTGACGATGGCGTGCCCGGTGGAATTAGTCCTACTTTCTCGGTTCGTCGGGCACTGTCCGGCCTGGCCATGGGGGCTTTATATGGCCTCTCGGCTTCGCCGTGCGCAACCCCGGCTCTTTTCTCGATACTTGCCCTGGTCGCCGTGAGTGGGTCGGTCGGCCGCGGAGCGTTCCTCCTCTTCGCCTACTCCGTAGGCCAATCGGTGCTGGTTGCTGTTTCGGGCCTAGCGACGTCTAGGATCCAGTCCTCGCTGGCCAGCAGTCGAGGACAGAGGGCAGTCGATGCTCTCAGAAAACTGGGCGGAACTGTGATTATGGGGTTTGGGGTGTACCTTGTTCTGAGGCCGTATCTCTGAGAGTCGAGAGAACCATAGGCATTGAACTCATTGTAAAGAGCGTTGACCATTCAGCATCCGGTGAAGTGAGTCTCCTGTACGCTGGCGCGGGACGGTGTTGAGCCCCAGGCGGGAAGATGCCGAAAGGCGCGAGTCGTTCGGAGCCCGGTGTTCCCGGACGTGGGAGGGGAAATGATGGAGAACCTGCGTGAACCGACCAGACCGCCTGCAGGCCGGCGTTTTCAAGCCATGGGCCTTGCAATGATACTTGTGTTCGCTGCGTTTTGGTACCTCTGGGAAGCCAGGTTGTCCCGCACTGACGAGGAATCTACGCAGATGGTGGACGCCTCGCCCGATGCCCTATCCGAGATGCTTACGCAGGGAAAACCCGTAGTCTTGGAGTTCTACACCAGTGACTGCCCGTGGTGTGGCGCGATTGAGCCCGAACTGAAGCAACTCAGTGAGGTCTACGGGAAGCAAATCACCGTCGCCAAGATGAATGCCGAGAAGTATCCCGTGGAGGCGGTAAGATACCGCATAACCGGCGTGCCCGCTTTGGTCCTTTTCGACTCCGAAGGTTCTGCGCTCGCTATCGCTTCGGGTTACAGGAAGTACGATGAGCTTGTGGAGATCTTAAAGAACTACAAGCTCATAAACTGAGCCTTCGAAATAGGCTCTTGGGATGCCTCTTTCCGGCGGGGCGCGTCTCAGCCGGGGGCTCAGAGCCTTTCGACAAACGCCCTGGGGTTCATCATAAATGCCCGCATAAACTTCACGTGCTCTAGGTCGTCGTAGTCGACCGGGCCCGGGGGTGTCTCGTCAAGGGACAGTATGGTAGCGCCTGGGCAGGCCATCACTACCGGTGAATGCGTGGCGATCAGGAATTGAGAGCCCTGTTCCGTGGATTCCTTCACCATTGCCACAAAGGCCAGCTGTGTGAGCGGTGACATGGGAGACTCGGGCTCGTCCAATATGTACAGTCCTTTTAGCACCATTCTGGCCTTCAGGAGCTTCAGTATGCTCTCGCCGTGGGATTGGGCGTCCAGGCCGTCGCCGTAGTCTGCCTGAATGGCTGACAGGGAACCGGCATAGGGGCTCCTGGCCTGCATTAGCGCAAACTTCGAGCGTCCCTTATACTCCTCTTCGATCTCGGATAGCCTCTCCTGCATCTCGCGTCTCGTATGTTCCACGCCCTGGGCGAACCCGAAGAAGTCCTCGGTCCGCATGAAGGATCCCCTTTTGGTCTTGGTTGTCCACGCCAGTTTGAGGCGCGACGCCAGGTTACGGGCGTGCCCTAGTGTGGGGTCCGAGTCAACGCTGTAGCTGCCGACCGTTATTGAGCCTGCTGCCGCCGCGATGGCTTCCAGTATCGTGGACTTACCGGAACCGTTCTGCCCCACGAAGATGGTCACAGGCGAGGTGAACTCCAGGTCGTCCAGTAGGGAGAGCGCCGGCACGCAGAACGGAAAACACTCTCTATCCTGCCGGCTTTCGGGGGGAGAGTACCTTACACTGCGAAGGATCGTCGGCTGACTCATTGCTTCCTCCGTGGGTCTATCGACCTGTTCATGCGTCATCAGCTGGCCCTGCGTCCGACTTACTGGAATGGGCCCGGTGGCATCCGGTTCGTCCTCTGAGCGCCATCCCGCTGTTATTCTACGGGGCAAGGGAAACAGCCTGCTCGTGTCCAAGTATTACAAGTATACTAGTATACTAGTATGAGTGGGGGCTCTCGTAGCGCGGCAGGATACACGGAGCCTGCGAGAAACCAAGAGTGTCACATAAACCAAGAACTTAAGATAAACCCAGAGCCAGGGCGATGGGGGACCGGGAGGCGCGTGAGATTGAAGAAAAGAGTCGAAGTTCCGTTCACGAAGATCCAAGGTCTAGGAAACGAGTACCTATTCATTGACCGGTTTGCCTACAAGACCGAGCATGACTGGTCGCGGCTGTCCATAGTGATGGCGGAGAGGCACTTTGGGGCGGGGTCTGACGGCATAATCCTCGTGGAGCCTTCGGAAGTCCCCGGTTGCGACTTCAGGATGCGCATCTTCAACGCCGATGGTTCCGAAGGCGATATGTGCGGGAACGGGATGAGGTCCTTTGCGAGGTACGTCTACGATCACGGCCTCACCCGGAAAACCGAATTTGCTGTAGAGACAAGGGCCGGGATTATTCGCCCGCGCCTTATACTCAAGGACGGCGAAGTCGAGGCCATATCGGTGGACCTCGGCGTACCCAAACTAGAGAGACACGAGATTCCCCTCGCAAGGCTTGATGGTCCGGTACCGGCGATCAATGAGCCCGTCGAAGTGGACGGCCAGGTGTTCTACGGGACGGGAGTATGTACGGGCAATCCCCACTTTGTCATCTTTGTTGATGATGTGTGGCAAGTTGAACTTGAGAAGCTGGGTCCCAAGCTGGAGCGGCACCCGCTCTTCCCGGCGAGGGCGAACATCGAGTTTGCCACGGTGAAGTCCCGCGACGAGATCGATATGAGGGTCTGGGAGAGAGGGTCCGGTATTACCTTGGCGTGCGGGACCGGCGCTTCGGCCGTACTGGTTGCCGCCGTCCTGAATGGGTTCGCCGACAAGGACGTCCCGACCAAGGTGAACTTGCCAGGCGGCACGCTGATAATCGAGTGGAAGAGCGACGGGCATGTGTGGATGACGGGACCTGCCAAAGAGGTATACCGTGGCGTGTTTTACTATGAGGAATGAGGGCCCTGGAACCGGCGCCAAAGGATGATCGACCGACACTAAGAATGGAAGGTAGAAAATGTCTCAAATAGCCGCAGATTTGTTGTTGCTCGTGGTAACCCTCGCTTGGGGTACCACATTCGTAGTAGTGAAAAACACCATAGAGACGATGGGGCCTTATACGTACCTGGCGGTAAGGTTTCTGATCGCGGGTCTGATCCTCACGGTATGGCATGTTGTGAAGGCAGGAAGGCCCGCCGCCCGCGACGAGCGCAAGCAAGGGCGTAGCGATGGACCGGCCGCACCGCGAAGGGAAGAGTCGGGGACTCACGGGCTTCCCCCGGGCCACGCGTGGTATGAAGCTCCCAGGGAGTTCTACATAGGAGGCATCCTGACCGGGCTGGCCCTTTTCTTCTCCTACGCCACCCAGACTCTGGGCCTTATGACCGTCGCTGCCGGGAAGGCTGCCTTCATCACGGGCCTGTATGTCGTGATCGTGCCCATCGCTTCCAGGGCCATGGCGCGCGAGATACCGGACAGGGCGACGATTGTCGGAGTGATCCTGGCTGCGGTTGGATTGGCCCTCATGTCTCTCAACCTTCCCTTCCAGGTCGCCCCAGGCGACTTCCTGGTGTTCTTGTGCGCCATCGGGTTTTCGGCACATATCCTATTGGTCGGCCATTACTCCGGCCGCGGTGATACCGTCCTTTACACTGCAGTGCAGCTGTTGGTGGTTGCCCTGGCTTCGACCGTCGCAGCCCTTATAACAGAGAGACCCGTGGTCATCCCGGCGAGCGCGTGGCCTGCCATCTTGTTCACTTCCATTGTGACAACGGCCTTAGCATTCCTGGTGCAGTCCACGGTTCAGAAGTACACATCCGCCACGCATACGGCTCTCATCTTCTCGGCGGAACCCGTATTCGGTGCGGTTTTCGCGTGGCTCCTCGCGGGTGAAGTCCTCTTGCCTAGGGAAATGGCCGGCGCGGGCCTTATCCTTGCAGGCATGCTTGTGGCCGAGGCAAGGAGCCTGTGGGGTTCACGAGAAGTCGAGGCCGAAGCGACTTAGTGACAAAGCCTGCGCGCCTACTCCCGCCAAACCGGCGAGAGGCGCAGGACCCGCGCAAGCGGGCGATGGCGATCTGCCTTTCTGACGAGATAACGGAAGGAGCCGTCCAGGCTTGGGTGTTTCCACCCGGAAGGCCAGAAC
>DUSU01000017.1 GCA_012842425.1 Candidatus Fermentithermobacillaceae bacterium
ATTGAGGTTGCCCACTTGGCCGCCAGCATGGCCGCAGAGATCGGGGCAGACGTAGCCGTGGCGAAGAGAGCGGGTCTACTGCACGATATAGGCAAAGCCGTCGACCATGAAGTTGAGGGGTCTCACGTAGCGATTGGCGTGAACCTCCTTCGCAGGTACCGTGAGTCCCACGACGTGATCCGGGCAGTAGAAGCGCACCACGGAGATGTTGAGGCCCAGTCCATCGAGGCTTTCTTGGTGGCAGCCGCCGACGCCATCTCCGCCGCAAGGCCCGGAGCGCGCCGCGAGACTCTTGAAATGTACCTAAAGCGCCTGGAGAAACTAGAAGAAATCGCCAACTCCTTTGAGGGAGTCGACAAGAGTTACGCGATCCAGGCGGGACGCGAGATTAGGATAATGGTAAAACCCGAGAAGATAGACGACCTCGGGGCCGTAAGGCTGGCAAGGGACATCGTTAAGAAGATCGAGAAAGACATAGAGTACCCGGGCCAGATTAAAGTGGTAGTGGTCAGAGAAACAAGAGCGGTTGGCTACGCGAAGTGATCGCCGGCCTTCTGCATCAAGCGGTCGCCGGCGATCCATGGATGGTCGCAGGCGACAAGGAGAGATACCGTTGGCAAGAAGAGCACCCGTGGGAAGCGGGGGAATACCAGCAGCAAATTCGGTGAGGCCCTCCAGCAAGGACGTTGAGATACTGGCAACGCTCCTTGTGGCCTACCCTCAAGTATCCAGGGTGACCTACGACCCTAAACGGAAGGCGCTGAACTTGGCGTTCCTATGCAAAGGACCCATGAGCGCCAAGACTAGAAAGGACATACTGAAGTCATACCTGGATTCGGTGAGCGTCTATCTCGAGCTTACGGGCACCAGGGCGCTCATCACGGAATGCATGTGGGAAAAGATGGACGACTTCTACTGCTTGCTCATCGAACGCGACATCGCGTCGATCACGCCCGGCGAGCTCAACCTTACCGTGGAGCTCTTGGGCAGCAAGGCAAGGGTCCTTTACGCGTCGGACGAGGGAGACTTCTCGGCGAACGGCGACGATATGAACGCCTCGGCGAGAGTGTACTTGCAGGACACCGTTAACCAAGTGAGAAACCTTGAAAGCACCCGCAAACTGGTCGCTTTGAGAGAAGGCGAAAAGGTGCTGGTGTTTGACAAGTAGGTGGGTTCGCTGTGATAAACGTCCTTTTCATAGGTGACGTTTTCGGTTCGCCGGGCAGGTCGTTCCTTAAGGAACGCCTGCCTGGTCTGATGGACCGGTATGACGCCCACTTCGTAGTCGTAAACTGCGAAAACGCGGCAGGCGGCGCCGGGCTTACCCACGACGTTGCCGCCGAGCTGTTCGCCATGGGCGTAGACGCCATGACTTCGGGCAACCACATATGGGACAAGAAGGAGATCTACCCGCTCCTGGACGCGGACAAGAGGATCCTCCGCCCGGCCAACTTCCCACCCGGAGTTCCCGGAAAGGGGTCAGGCGTGTTCCACTCGAGGAGCGGCCAGCAAGTAGGCGTCATTAGCGTTTGCGGGCGAGTGTACTCTCCGCAAGACCTGGACTGCCCCTTCAGGACGCTAGACGCGGAGATCGCCAAGCTTAGGCTCACAACCCCCTTCATCATCGTGGACTTCCACGCCGAGGCAACCTCCGAGAAGATCGCGGCAGGCTATTACGTGGACGGGCGCGTGAGCGCCTTCTTCGGCACACATACCCACGTCCAGACCGCCGACGAAACAATACTCCCCGGCGGCACGGCCTACATCACCGACGCCGGGATGACCGGCAGCTATGAGGGAGTTATCGGGGTGGAGAAAGAGATCATCCTCAAGCGCTTCCTCACCCAGATGCCCGTGAGGCACGAGCCCGCGGAAGGCAAACGCCAGCTGTGCGGAGTGGCCTGCTCGCTGGACAGCCGCGGTAGAGCCCAGCATATTGAGCGTTTCAGGGTTTTGGAATAGAAACGCCGTTTGTGCTCGTCATACAATTTCCGCTTGCCAAAATCACCCTTCCGTCTTAGAATTGGAAATGAACTGCCATTACTTGATGTCTCATACAACTTCTGTCACAGGATCGTGGGGGGATTAGCGTGGGAGTAAGCAACGTAGACCGTCACGAAATGCCACAAGTCGAAGTGCTCAAAGTCTCGTCTCGGTCAAATCCTAATGCGGTGGCGGGTGCCCTCGCCGGGGTCATTAGGGAAAGGGGATACGCCGAGATACAGGGAATCGGAGCAGGCGCCGTGAACCAAGCCATTAAAGCCGTAGCCATTGCACGAGGCTTTGTCGCCCCCAGCGGGATCGACCTGGTCTGCATTCCGGCGTTCACCGATATCCTGATCGAGGGCCAGGAACGCACGGCCATAAAACTAATCGTGGGACCCAGGAACTAGTGCATGCTCCTCCGGCAGAGCCCTGTGATCTTCACGTTCACACTACGGCGTCAGACGGACTTCTGTCGCCTCTAGATGTTCTTTCCTACGCAGCCTCCAAAGGATTAAGAGCAGTAGGGATAGCCGATCACGATACTACTGCCGGACTCCGGGCCCTCTTCGGGCTTTCCGGCATGCCACACCTATCCGGCGCCGGCGAAACCGAGGTAGCAGAGACCATAGAGACAGAGAGAGAAGAACCAGGGAGCGGGAAAGGGGAAGGCCGGCCAGATCTTAGTGCCGTCGGAGTTGTACCCGCGGTTGAACTGAACAGCGAGTGGAAAGGCCGAGAACTGCATATTCTGGGGTATTACATCCCGGTTACTCCAGGACCCTTCACCGACCTGCTCTCATTTCTCCAAGACTCCAGGCGCCAGAGGATTGCCGAAACCGTTAAGAAGCTTTGCGCTCTGGGCATGCCTATTGAGGAGTCCAGGGTGTTTGAGCTGGCTTCCGGAGAGTCCGTAGGACGCCCCCATGTCGCCAAGGCAATGGTTGAGCGTGGGTATGTGACCTCAATCAAAGACGCTTTTGACCGCTTTCTGGGAATGGGGCGGCCTGCCTACGTGGAAAGATTCCATCTGAGTCCCACAGAGTGCGTGCGGGCCGTCCGCGAGGCGGGCGGTGTGCCCGTCTGGGCCCATCCGGGGACTTCTCGCGCCCTGGGACTCGTTAAGACGCTCGTCGAAAGCGGCCTTCAGGGCATCGAAGCCTATCATCCGGAACACGACAAACCCATGGTGCAGAAATGCCTCACCCTGGCGAAAGAATACCGTCTCATCGCCACAGGCGGCTCCGACTTCCACGGCCTCGCCCGGGGAGAGGGAGGAGATCTGGGAAGCGTCGTTGTACCCTACGAAGTAGTCGAAAGACTGAAGGAAGCAGCCGGGAAGTAATCGGTCGCCTGCAGGCGCATGTAGGCGCTAGTAGCCACCCGGCAGCCACTTACCGTGCGGAAAAGCCCGTTGTGAAGGAGAGGTGGTTTCCGTGCTCGGCAAAGACAAGGCCCTGTGGGTTATCCAAACGTGCCTGGAAGCGTCGCCGTCCCAAGAGATCGAGGTCACGATAATGGGGCAGGACCAGAGCTTAACCAGGTACACCGAAAATCACATCCACCAAAATGTCGCGCAGAGCGATACCGAGGTACTTGTGCGAGCCGTAAACGGCAAACGGATCGGCAAGGCCTCTACGAACCAGATTGACAGGGAGTCGCTTTTGAAGACAGTCCTGGCTGCGGACGCCCTGTCACGCCTCGTGCCCGAGGAACCCCATTTTCCGGGGCTGCCAGAGGCCCGTCCAATCCCTGAGGGCCCCGCAGCGCTTTACGACTCCACTCTAAACTGCCCGCCCGATCTAAGGGCAGCCTATGTGGCAAGGGTAGTGAGTATGGCCAAGAATAAGGGAGTCTCGGCCGCCGGGGCGCTCTCTACGGGTGCGTTTGAACTGGCGATCGGGAACTCAAAGGGCCTAAGGGCTTACTACGCCCGCTCAGAGGCCTCGATGACGTGTGTCGCCACGGGTCCCACCTCGACCGGATACGCGGAGAGCGCGGGACTTGACGTGGCCAAGATAGACCCAACCGAGCTCGCCCAGAGGGCCATCGGCAAGTGCCTCGCCGGACAAGAGCCCATTTCGATTCCGGCCGGCGAATACGACGTGATCCTGGAGCCCCTCGCCGTCCGAGAGATGCTCATGTACCTGGCTTTTATGGGATTCTCGGGAGCGAGCTACCGGGAAGGAGCCAGTTTCATGTCGGGAAAGCTGGGGGAGAAGGTGACCGGCGACAACATCACCATCTGGGACGACGGTCTAGACCCTTCAGGCTGCCCGATGCCCTTCGACTTTGAAGGCATACCCAAGAAGAAGGTAATGCTCATTGAAAACGGGGTGGCCAGAGGAGTGGTTTACGACTCCTTGACCGCCGCCAAAGAGGGAACGGAACCCACCGGACACTCCCTCGGAGAGATGGCCTTCATCCCGTCGCTGCCCATAAACCTCTTCATGGCCGGCGGCAACGTGAGCGTGGAAGATATGATCGCTTCGACGAAGAAGGGCATCCTGGTAACCCGGTTCCACTATGTGAACGTGGTGCACCCGGTGAAATCTCTAATCACGGGGATGACGAGAGACGGGACGTTCTTGATCGAAGACGGCAAGATTGTGAGGGGGGTTAAGAACCTCCGGTTCACAGAGAGCGTGCTTGGGGCTTTCTCGCGCGTGGATGCGCTGTCGTCACAGAAAGTGATGACAGGACTGCTCACCGTTGTGTGCCCGGCAATCAGGGTGCGCGGCTTCACCTTCACCGGCGCGACCGAGTTCTAGCAAGCGGTCCCTGATGTCTCCGGAGAAGGACCCTGCTTCGTTCATCCTCATGCCCATATCAAAAACTAACGGCTGCCCACGCTGGTGAGCAGCCGTTATTGCTCTCAGCCTTCGGCTATTACTTTATCTTGATCTTCACATCAAGAGCCGAGAGTCCCTTGGGATACGCGAACACCGGGTTCACGTCGAGCTCCACAATCTCATCGAAGTCTCTGCAGAGCTGCGCGACACGACCGATGGCCTCGACAAGCGCCGGGATGTCGTCCGGGGGAGCGCCCCTGAATCCCTTAAGCAGCGTGTAGGCCTTGGTCTCGGTGATCATTTCCTCGATCTCGCTCTTGGCAAGTCCCCTGGCGAGCCTGAAGGAGGCATCCTGCAGGAGGTTCACCAGGACACCGCCGGAGCCGAACGCGATCATCGGGCCGAAGGTCGGGTCCTTGGCCATACCGATGATCAGTTCGTCGCCCTTGGGCATCATCTTCTGGACTTCCACACCGTAGATCTTTGCGTTGGGCTCGGCCTTCTTGCTGTTCTCAAGGATGGTGCCAAAAGCCTCGCGGACTTCTTCCTTGGTCTTAAGGCCGACCTTGACTCCGCCGACATCGGTCTTGTGCATGATGTCGGGCGAGGCGATCTTCATTACCACGGGGTAACCGATGGCCTCTGCGGCCGCGACGGCGGCATCGGCGTCGGCTGCAAGCTTCGAAGGCGCGGCCGGGATCTTGTAAAGCTCTGCCACGGCAGCAGCTTCGGGTCCGAGCAAGAGGTCGCGTCCATCGGCGCGCACCTTGTCGAATATAGCCTTGACGCCTTCCTTGTCCACATCGTTAAAGACCCACTCGGTGGTATTGGCGACTTCTCTCCGGAGCTTCCCGTACTCAATCATGCCGCGGAGCGTAGCTACCGCCGGCTCGGGGAACGGGTAGGTGGGGATTCCATTGGCGTTCAGGAGTTTGACTCCCGCCTCAACCTTGGCGCCGCCCATGAACGAAGCCACAACGGCCTTGTCGGGATTTGCCTTGGCGGCGTCGATCGTGATCTGAGCGGCCTCGGCGATATCCAGGACGGCCGTGGGGCTCAGGAGGACCACCGCGGCATCCACATTGGGATCCTTGAGGGTGGTATCCAGCGCGATCTTGTACCTGTCGGCATGGGCGTCTCCGACAACGTCAACTGGGTTATGGATGTTGGCCGTCGGGGGCAGTTTCTCGGCCAGTTCTTTGTGGGTATCGTCGGTGAACCGGGCCATTGCGAGACCGTTGGTCTCAACGGCGTCCGACGCTACGATACCGGGGCCGCCCGAGTTGGTCACGACAACCGTGTTCTTGCCATTCGGTACGGGCTGGGTGGTGAAGGCAATCGCCAAGTCGAAGAGCTCAGTCATGGTCTTGGCGCGTATTACACCTGCGTGCCTGAAAGCTGCGTCATAGGCGGTGTTGGACCCTGCGAGCGCACCGGTGTGGGACGACGCGGCTTGAGCTCCCGCCGCGGTGATGCCCGACTTGAACACAATGACCGGGACCCTCTGCGTCGCCTTCCGCGCGGCCTCGATGAACCTGTCGCCGTTCACGACATCCTCGAGATAGAGGCAGATAACCTTGGTGTTCGGATCTTCTGCGACGGCCTCAATGAAGTCGGCTTCGTTGAGGTCTGCCTTGTTGCCTATGCTGATGAACTGGCTGAAGCCCAATCCACGCTGGAGGCTCCAGTCAAGGATGGCCACGCACAACGCGCCGCTCTGAGAGATAAACGCGATATTGCCCTTAAGGGCGAAGTCCTTGGCGAACGTCGCGTTGATCGGCGTATGGGTGTCCATGACGCCCAGGTTGTTGGGACCGGTGATCCTCATCCCGTACTTGCGGGCGATGCTCAGCAAATCCTGCTCCAGTTTCTTGCCTTCGCCGCCGATCTCTTTGAAGCCGGCGGTTATGACAATGAGATGCTTTACCCCAGCCTGTCCACAGTCCTCAGCTACGGCCAAGGAAGCGGCGGCAGGAACGCAGAACACTGCTACGTCGATAGGTTTGCCCACATCTTTGATGTTGGGATAAGCTTTATACCCTGCGATCTCCTGTTCTTTGGGGTTGATGGGGTAGACTTCACCGGTGTATCCGCTGGCCTTAATGTTCTCTATAACCGCGTAGCCTATCTTGCCGGGCGTCTTAGAGGCGCCGATAACGGCAACCGACTTGGGGTGTAAAAGGGATTTTAGGTCACTCATGCGATATGTACGCACCTTCCTCTGCTGTTTTAGAGCGGGTCCGATCACCACGAGTCATTCTAGCACAATTCACGAATTGTGGTAACAGAGACTGGTGGTAACAAGTCTCACGGCGATTACCGTGGGCGAGAAGGAGATTGAACGGTGGAGGTGGAATTTGTTGGCAATGGGAATCTTTGGGAGTGACCGACAATGACCGAAGGAGCGGTGGATACCGTTGTAGAGAACGGGGCTGAAGCCAGACAGGCGCAGGCTGAGCAAGACCCCCAAATCCTCTGGGCTGACGTGGGCGAGAGACTAGGCGCCACCGTCACGGAGCTCAGGAGCCTGAGGACCGCTTTCGGCGACCTTCTCGGCCTGGGCCCGGGCAGGACCGTAAGCGAGAGCATGATGCCCATTTTGAAACATATACAAGCCCTGAGACGTGAAGGTGTGCCCGACGAAGAGATCAGGCAGAAGATCGTAAGCCTGTCCGGTGAGCCCGGGTGGCCGGAAATAGTGCTGACCCGGATTGAGGCGGCTGCGTCTTCATCAGAAGCCGTGCCGGCAGGACCGGTCGCTACTTTATCCGGCAACGTACCCGCTTGCGAACCCCCTTACGAGCCTCCTCATGAAGGACAAGCCCGTGAGGCCTCGCCAGAGGCCTTACCTCAAGATACTGTCCGCGAGATAGTGTTTGACTTAAGACGCGAGATCGCAATGAACACGCACGCCGAACGGGAGCTGATGCTTCACCTTACCCAGTGCGTGAGGAAGCTCGCTCTGGAGGTCAGAGACCTGCGCTACGCCTTCCTCCTTGCGTCGTCTCGAAAGGATAGGAAAAAGGGGGTAAAGAGCCTGAGCCGCCTGCTATCCAACTGATGCATCCGGTCTATCTGGGCCCTCGTCTTCCGGGTCGTCATGCCCGGCGGGCCGCGCCTTCCGGGTCCAAATGTCCTTGAGGACGCTCCGCATGTGACTGCGAAGCTGCGGAATCCTTTGAGTGAGGAGCATGACCAGTTCCTTCATGTCCTGCCGGCACGTGGTTCCCGCTACGGGACACCTGGTCTTTATGACGGGGAGGCCGAGCTTCCCTACCGTCCGCACGATCTCTTTCTCGGGAATGTAAACCAAAGGTCGGATGACAAACACGTCGCGCCGGGTAAGATGAGTGACGGGCTCAAAGCACCTGCACCTTGACTGGTAGAACATGTTCAGAAACAGCGTCTCGATGGCGTCGTCCAGATGGTGTGCCAGAGCGACTTTCTTGTACCCCAGCTCGTTGGCCGCCTTGTACAGGGCTCCCCTTCGCAAGTTAGCGCAGAGGCTGCAGGCGCTCTTCGTGGTCGGATACTCCTCGACTATCCTTGCGATGTAGGTCGGCACCACATGGTGCTGTATCTCCATAGACTCTAGGAAACCGCGTAGGAGGTCCAGTTCCTGAGGCGAAAATCCGGAAGGCTCGCCCGGATCTATCGTAATGGCAGCAAGGTTAAACTTAACCGGAGACCTTCTCCGGAGGCTGTTCAGGGCATAGGCCATGAAGAGACTGTCTTTCCCGCCCGATATGCCCAAGAGGATGGAGTCCCCCGGGGAGATCATCCGGAAGTCGCTTATTGCCTGTCCCAAGTGCCTGTATAGCCACCACGCCGGATCCTTTGGCAAGATATCGCCTCCATTAGCGCTGTCTATTTTACATCGTTCCCGCCCCAGAACGTCATGCTATGATAGTACAGGTACCGCACTATGCCGTCGAGTGGGGTGTCGCATTTGGCAGGAGCCGCGCAAAGCGCAGATATAGTCTATCTGGACAATTCGTCAACCACCAGACCCGACTCTCAAGTAGTCAGGGCGGTCACCGAGGTCCTCGAACACGACTTCGGCAATCCTTCGTCCCTTCACAGGCTGGGAGCCAAAGCCGAGAGGCTCATGGACGAGGCCAGAGAACGCGTAGCACAGATGATAAACGCCGACCCCGGCGAGATATATTTCACCTCCGGAGGCACCGAGGCCAACAACTGGGCCATAGCAGGGACCGCGTCAGCCGGTAAAGAAAGGCATATCGTCTCCACCACGGTTGAGCACCCCTCGGTCATCGCCCTGCTCGATGCCCTGCACGAGGAAGGCTGGGAGATTACGCTTGTCGGCGTGGACGGGGAAGGCAGGGTCGACCCTGACGAGGTCTTGGATGCCGTCACAGAAGACACGGCCTTGGTGTCGGTCATGTTCGTCCAGAATGAGATAGGGACCCTCCAGGACTGCCGCGAGATAGGGAGGCGCCTTCTGAGCCTGGGGCCAAAGAAGCCCAGGTTCCACGTGGACGCCGTCCAGGGGTTCGCGCGTCTCCCCATCGACGTGAAAGACTGGGGCGTGGACCTCCTCACCATGAGCGCCCACAAGATCCACGGGATCAAGGGCGCCGGCGCCCTGTACATCCGTAAAGGCGTGAGGCTTAGGCCGCTGGTCTTCGGCGGCGGTCAGGAAAGCGGCCTCCGGTCGGGTACAGAGAACATGCCCGGGATAGTAGGGTTCGGCGAGGCATGCAAGCTCTGGTCGGAAGATAGGGAAGAGGTCATGTCGAGGCTCGCCTCACTCAGGAAGCGCCTCATTGCAGGGATAAAGGGCGCCCTCCCGGACGCGGTTCTCCACGGGCCGCAGGAAGAAGGGGTCGCTCCTCACATATGCCATTTCGCTTTCCCGGGGTTCAAAGGAGAGAGCATCCTCCATGCGTTGGAGGCCAGGAACGTGTTCGTGTCGACCGGTTCGGCGTGCTCATCTCACAAGACAAGGCCGAGCCCTGTGGTCATGGCTCTGGGGAGAAGCGAAGACGAGGCGCTTGCGTCCATCCGTTTCTCAATGTCCAGATACACCACGGAGAAGGATATCGACCGGGCAGTAGAAGCCCTGGATGAGAGCCTCAAGGAACTCTCAGCGTGGAGGAAGAAGTGAGGAAAGGGCGAGATCGGACCGCCTTTCCGGCCGGTTTCATACATCGCCCGGATATCATAGGTTGTCCTAAAGAGGGACAGGCGAACCGCGGAGGTTACGAGGTCTGGAATGGAAGAACTGCTTCTTGTCAAATACGGTGAGATAAGCCTCAAGGGGAAAAACCGCCATGAGTTCGAGGAAGCCCTCCTGGCGCACATAAAGTGGGTCCTCCGCGGTCACGGCGGCGCTCACCTTGAGAGGGCATACGGAAGGCTGTATATTCATGCAGCGCCCGGAGACCCCAGACTCCTGTCTCGCCTAGCGAAGGTTCCCGGCATCGTCGCGGTCGCTCCCGCCCTCCGGGTTGAGAACGACCTCGCCGAGATCAGGAGAGCCGCCGTCGAGGCCGCGAAGAGGGCTCTATCTGCAATTGGCTCATCCGACAAGGCAACCTTCAAGGCCGAATCGCGACGGTCGCTGAAATCCTTCCCGCTCAAGTCCCCCGAGCTCAACCACCAGGTAGGGTCAGCAGTCCTCACTGCAGGTCTCGGGCTCACGGTCGACGTCCACAACCCCACCTTCATCATCACGGTGGAAGTGAGGGAAACGGGCACCTTCGTTTACTGGAGCGAAGTGAAGGGCATGGGCGGGCTACCTATAGGGTCCTCGGGTCGTGGCATCCTCCTCCTCTCCGGAGGCATCGATAGCCCCGTAGCCGCGTATCTGGCCATGAAGAGAGGAGTTGCCCTGGAAGCCCTGCATTTCTGGAGTTTTCCCATTACCGGAGAGAAGTCCAAAGACAAGGTAGTCCGTATCTGGCGGGTCCTCAAAGACTTTGACCCCAAGATGCGACTCCATATAGCGCCTTTTACAAAGATACAGACCGCCATCCTGGAGTTGTGCCCAGAGAAATACCGTATCACCGTGATGAGAAGGATGATGATGCGAGTCGCCACCCGCCTGGCCGAGAAGGTGGGAGCGCTCGCCATTTTCACCGGCGAAAACCTGGGTCAGGTGGCGAGCCAGACCCTGGAGAGCCTATCCGTCATCGAGGACACCGCGGGATTTCCGGTCCTGCGCCCGCTCCTCACATACGACAAACGGGAAACCGTCGAACTTGCCGAGAAGATAGGCACCTACGAGCTGTCGTGCCTCCCCTATGAGGACTGCTGCACGGTGTTTGTCCCGAAGCACCCGGTCACGAAGCCCAGGCTGGATATCGCCCGCGAAGCGGAGAAGGACCTGCCGGTCGAC
>DUSU01000001.1 GCA_012842425.1 Candidatus Fermentithermobacillaceae bacterium
AAGGGTGCTTCCGGTCGTCTCGGCGCACGCCTGGGCAGCCCAGATGAAGAGGAGAGGGCGCAATCTCTTGCCGCCGGTTGATATTAGGTAGCTCAAGATGGGGCGTACGGTTCCGGAGTCGCTCAGGACTTTGGTCATGCGCTCCTCTATCTTTGATACAAGGCTCTTTGAGTTTCTGGCTGAAGACGCTTCTCGCAGGTCTACAATGGAACGCATGGCATCGCCCCCCGCTCATTATCCCCTCAAGGATCGGCGGGGTATTCTCGCTACTTTATGTATCCCTCGCGCCTAAGCAGCCACGTCTTGGCCGGAAGGCCTCCTCCGTAGCCGCCTAAGCCACCGGTGGCAAGAACCCTGTGGCACGGTATTATGACGGGCACGGGATTCGTGGCGCACGCGTTGCCGACTGCCCTTGCGCCTCCTTGGCTTCCGAGGACCCCTGCTATTTGTCCGTAGGTCTCGACTTGCCCGTAGGGAATCTGCGTGAGGTGTTTCCATACCTTGACGTGGAAAGGCGGACCATCGAGCGCGACGGGCACCGTGAACTCGCGGAGCTCTCCCCTGAAGTAGGCTTCCAGTTCCGCCACGGCCTTCGTCAGGACTTTATCGGCTTCTGGATCAGGCGAACCCGCCGTATCCGCCACGGGTTTCTCGCCGAATTCCACGGAAGTGATCCTTCCTAAATGCGCGGTGACGGTTAACGGACCAATGGGAGTTTCCTTGATAACGACTTGCTTCACTCGAACACCTCCCGAATAGGATGGAAGAACTTGGGCGTCGTCCGGGCGCGCCAAATCATGAATACCCCTCGCGGACGTTGCGCAATATACGAATGGGGCGTTCTCGAGTCAGCATCGATTTACCCAATTCTCTGAGAACGCCCCTCCGTTTTCGTCAGAAAGGCTCAAAACGTCGCCGAAATACGCGGCGATTGAGCCTTCGGTTCACCGGGTTCTATCCGAAAACCTTGACTCCTCCGATGAAGACCTGTTCCACCTTGGACCTTATCTGGAACGGGTGACCGGACCATACCACGAAGTCCGCATCTTTGCCCTCATCAAGGCTTCCTACCCTGTCGGCGACCCCTAGCGTCTCGGCCGGCGTCAAGGTCACCGCGCGGAGCGCGTCTTCCTCTGACATTCCGTTGGCCCAGCACATTGCCGCAGCCGTGGAAAGGAACTGGATCGGATGGAACGGGTGATCGGAGATGATGCTCACCCGGCACCCGGCTTTGGCCAGGATCCCGGCAGTCTCGAGAGAGATGTTCCATGTCTCAACCTTGGCCCGGTGCCACATGCTGGGGCCGACGTTGACCTTGGCTTTCCGCTTGCCCAGGAACTCGGCCACGGTGGCGCCGTCGGTGCAGTGCTCGATGGAGAAGTCGATGCCGAACTCTTCGGCAATCCTCACCGCCGTGACTATGTCATCGGCCCTGTGGGCGTGAATCCTCAAGGGGATCTCGCCGCGAAGGACTTTGAGGAGCCCCAGAAGCCCCAGATCTGTGTCGGGAGCCTTGGTGGGGTCTTTCTCGGCGGCCGCCAGTTTCTTCTCGTAGTCTTTCGCCTTATACAGAGCTGCCCTCAGAACTGCGGCGTTTCCCATCCTGGTCGACGGCATCTTGCCGTTTCTGCCGTAGAGTCCCTTGGGGTTTTCGCCCAGGGCGGCCTTCATGCCGGATGGATTCTTAACTATCATGTCATCTATGACTTTGCCTACGGTCTTTATGACCGCCATCTCGCCGCCAATTATGTTGCCCGAGCCGGGCGTTACCTGGACGGTCGTGACTCCGCCGCTTCTGGCATCGTTGAAAGCCGAGTGGGCCGGCCATACAGAGTCAATTGCCCTCACTTCGGGAGTTACCGGGTTGGTCGCTTCATTGCCGTCTTGTTGCGGCTGCCCGTACCATTCGCCCCATAGTCCCACGTGAGCGTGTTCGTCGACGAATCCGGGAAGTACAGTCTTGCCGGTGAGGTCGATGACCTCGGCATCGGCAGGTACCTCACCTTGGCCTGCGAAGACTATCTTGCCGTCCCGAACAAGGAGGAGTCCCTTCTCTATCGGGGGCCTCGAGATCGGGAACAGGCGGGCGTTGACATAGGCGCGAGTTTTCACAGGAGCCCACCTCGCTCTCTTCTATGGTCGACTTCCTCGCCGTTTATGAAGGTCCGCTCGGCCTTGGCGTCGTACTCCAGCGGGTCTTTGGACCAGATAACCAGGTCTGCGTCCTTACCCGGCTCTAGTGAACCGACCCTGTCGGCAACTCCGGCGATCTCTGCCGCGTGGCGGGTGATCGCGAGAAGCGCGATGCGCTCATCCATTCCTTCACGCACGCAGAGACCGACGCAAATCCTGAGGTACTGGATGGGGAGGACCGGATGGTCGGTGATGATGGCCAACTTGACGCCCAGCTTGGAGAGGGCCACGGGAGCAGCGAAGCCGATGTCTTTGACTTCCAGCTTGCTCTTGTCGGTGAGGGACGGGCCCAGGGTCACCGGGTACCCGCTTGCTTTCACCTGTTCGCCCACCAAGTCGCCTTCGGTGCAGTGTTCGATGGATATATCGATGTCGAATTCGCGGGCGATGCGAATGGCCGTCATGATGTCGTCGGCGCGGTGGCAGTGCACCCTGAGAGGGATTTCCTTCTTGAGGACCTTCGCGATCATCTCGTTCCGCAGGTTAAGGTCAGGGACTTTATCGGGTTCTTTGGCGTTTTCTTTCTTCCTGAGGTAGTCTTTCGCCGCCGTGAGGGCTTTCCGCATGACCGCGGCGTTGCCCATCCTCGTGGCCGGCATCTTGCGCTGGGTTCCGTAGACTCTCTTGGGGTTTTCTCCGAGAGCGGCCTTTAGACCAGAGGGCCGCTTCACGACTAGGTCGTCCACGACCGTGCCCCAAGTCTTCATTACCAGAGTCTCGCCTCCGATGATGTTGGCGCTGCCCGGGTCAACCTGCACGCAGGTGACGCCCGCAGCGACGGCGTCGCGGAAAGCGATGTCCTTCGGGTTTATCCCGTCGAGCGCCCTCACTTCGGCCGTTACCGGGTCGGTGGCCTCGTTGGTGTCTTCACCGGCCCAGCCGGCGCCGTCTTCTGAGATACCGATGTGGCAGTGGGCGTCGATGAAGCCCGGGGTGACTACCTTGCCCTCTGCGTCGATCACTATGGCGTCGGAGGGTATTTCCACCGAGGACCCTACGGCGGTGATTTTCCCGCCCGACCACAGCACTGTGCCTTTTTCGATGACCTCAGGCACAGCCCCAAAGGCGCAGGTCAGGATCCTGGCGTTGGTGACTGCCATTGGTTTCATTTCAGGAAGGCCTCCTTTCGTTGTCTCCACTCTTTGAAGATTCAATAATGGATAACCCATATCCTGCCCTGCGTGCGAGCGCTGCCCGTGAAGGGTTCGCGCCTTTTGTGCCGAATTCGGTCTTGGTTAGGACATCGAGAAACCCGAAATAGGATGGGAGTGAAGGCCTCTTCTGGCCGTATCCACATGACTACGTTTTACCTCGTAAGACACGGAGAGACTGAGGCAAACAAGGCCGGAATACTCCAGGGGCAGATGGACGTGCCGCTCTCGGAGAAAGGGCGGAGGCAAGCAAGGTTAGTGGCAGAGGCGCTGTCCGGGGTACAGTTGGATGCAGTGTATTCCAGCGACCTCTCCAGGGCGCGGGAGACTGCAGAAGCCATAATGCAGGGGAGGACATGCCCGCTGGTCCTCGATAAGAGGCTCCGTGAGCTCCACATGGGAGCGATTTCCGGTCTTACCATAGAGGAGTCCCGGCAGAAGTTCCCCGAGTTCCATGCGCAGTTGGCCGCGGATCCGTACGGCGTCCGGAGGCCCGGTGGCGGAGAGTCCAGGTTGGACCTGCGAAACCGCATGGCTTCTGCGCTGGACGATATATACGAGCGACACAAAGACGGCAGGGTTGCGATCGTAGCCCACGGCGGGTCCATCAATGCCGTCCTCGGCATTGCGTCCCAGGACGGCAGCTGGCCGCGTCTCGTGGTGGAGAACTGCTCTGTAACCGTCATCGAGCGCGACGATAGCGGGTGGAGAACGGTCGAGGTCAATGTCTGCGACCACTTGAGTGCCCTCGCAGAGGATGCTCATCTTCCCCGCGAAGCGAACTGACCCTTCACAAGGAATTTTCCGCTGCCTGCGAAATAAGAGTCTTGCGACTATATTCACAAGGAGGGGCGGCTTTGGGGGACAGTTTGTTTCTTGAGTCGGGCGAGGGCAGGTTGTTTATGGACCCCCATCCCGACAAAGCCCGGGAGTTTTTCAGGGGCAAGAGCCGGGCTATGGTCGACAAGACCATGACGGTGACCGAGGCGGTCCGGCGATTTGTTAAGGACGGAGACTACTTGGCCGTTGGCGGATTTGGGACCAACAGGATCCCCACGGCGCTTTTGCACGAGGTCCTGCGTCAAGGCAGGAAGTCACTGGGGCTTTCCGGCCACACTGCCACCCATGATTTTCAGATACTTGCCGCCGGGGGCGTAATTGACAGGGTGGACGTCGCGTACGTTATCGGTTTGGAGGCCCGCGGCCTTTCGAAGGTCGCCAGAAAGCTGTTTGAGGAAGCCAGGGTCGAGGTGTGTGAGTGGACCAACGCCGCTCTGGCATGGAGGTACAAGGCAGCTGTCATGGGCACCCCTTACATCCCCGCCAGAGTCATGCTGGGGTCCGACACGTTCGTAAAGAGCGCCGCTAAGACCGTGACGTGTCCGTATACCGGGCTCAAGCTCGTAGCCCTCCCGGCCCTCTATCCCGACGTTGCGTTCATACACGTGCACCGGTCGGACATCTACGGCAATGCCCAGATTGACGGCATTACGGTGGCGGATTTTGACATCGCCCGCGCAGCGAAGAGAGTAATCCTTACAACCGAAGAGATCGTTCCCACCGATTACATCCGAAAAGACCCCACCCGTACCGTCATTACCCACTACTGCGTTGACGCGGTGTGCCATGTGCCTTACGGGAGCTATCCGGGGAATATGCCCTACGCCTATTTCTCAGACGAAGAGCACTTGAGAGAATGGCTTGCCGTTGACGGAAAGCCCGAGACGCTGCGGCCTTTCCTCGAGAAGTACATCTACGGCACAAAGGATTTCGCCGAGTATTTGGAGCTGTGTGGGGGCGAGGCCAAGATTGAAACCCTTCGCAGAAAGGAGTTCCTGGAATGAGTGAGCAGGGAAAGAAGTACAACGCAATGGAACTCATGATATGCCTCGCGGCCAGGTTTCTTGAGGACGGGAAGACGGTTGTCGTAGGGACGGGC
This sequence comes from Candidatus Fermentithermobacillaceae bacterium, assembly GCA_012842425.1. Taxonomy (GTDB): domain Bacteria; phylum Bacillota; class Sulfobacillia; order Fermentithermobacillales; family Fermentithermobacillaceae; genus UBA3951. The sequence goes on from DUSU01000001.1 coordinate 5,284, forward strand.
GCGCCCTGCGCGGCGGCAATGCTCGCCCAGAAGACCCACGCGCCGAACCTCACCGTGTTCTTCGAGGCCGGAGGGATCGCCCCGCTTCTCCCGACCATGCCCATATCCGTCGGAGACTCTAGGACGTTCCACAAGGCGATAATGGCATCCAGCATGATAGACGTCATGGACGCTTGTCAGCGGGGTGTCGTGGACTACTGCTTCCTGGGCGGGGCCCAGATCGATATGTACGGGAATATCAACTCGACGGTGATAGGGGACTTCCGCAGGCCCAGGGTCAGGCTGCCCGGTTCGGGAGGAGCCAACGACCTGGCCTCGCTTACCTGGCGCACCATGGTGATAACTCCCCACGATGTGAGGAGGTTTGTACCCAAGGTAGACTTCATCACAAGCCCGGGTTACCTCACGGGCAAAGGCGCCAGGGAGGCAGCCGGACTGCCGCCCGGGACCGGCCCGTACAAGATAATTACCAATCTCTGCGTGATGGGGTTTGACGAAGAAACCTGTAGGATGAAGGTAGAGAGCCTCCATGCGGGGGTAACCAAAGAGGACGTGGTGGTCGCCACCGGTTTTGAGCTTATCTGGCCCGAACGGGTCGAGACGAGCGGCGAACCCACGGACGAGGAACTGGACCTTTTGAGGAACGAAGTTGACCCAATGAAGTACATCATCGGCCGGGAGGCCGTCTAGGGAGGAGAGACCACATGCGTAGAGCCGTTATCGTGAGCGCGGTACGGACCGCTATCGGTACCATGGGCGGAGCGGTCTCCGGCGTGACTGCGGTCCAGTTGGGGAGTGTGGCAATAAAGGGCGCCCTTCAGCGTCTCGGCGGGGAGAACATCGCCGTGGATGAAGTCATCATGGGCAATGTCCTTCAGGGCGGCCAGGGACAGAACGTTGCCCGCCAGTGTGCCATCGGAGCAGGTCTTCCCCATGAGGTCCCGGCGACCACCATCAACAAGGTGTGCGGCTCGGGCCTGAAGGCCGTTGCCCTGGCCGCCCAGGCGGTAGGAGCGGGAGACGCCGATGTCGTCGTCGCCGGTGGGACCGAGAGCATGGATATGGCGCCTTACCTTGTGGAGAAGGCGAGATACGGCTACCGGATGGGCCATGCCTCTCTGGTTGACGAGATGATCAAAGACGGCCTATGGTGCGCATTTGTCGATAGGCACATGGGTCTCACCGCCGAGGCCGTTGCCGAAAAGTGGGGCATAACCCGCGAAATGCAGGACGAGTTTGCCTTTAGGAGCCAAGCCAAGACAGAAGCGGCCATGAAGTCGGGCAGGTTCACTGACGAGATAGTGCCGGTCGAAGTCCCCCAGAGGAAGGGGCCGCCCGTTGTATTTGACCGGGACGAACACCCGAGACCGGGTACCACGGTTGAAAAGCTCGCGGCCCTAAGGCCCGCTTTCAAACCGGACGGCACGGTTACCGCCGGTAACGCTTCGGGTATCAACAACGGCGCCGCAGCCCTCGTGATCATGAGCGAAGAGAAGGCTGCCGGATACGGGCTTAAGCCGCTCGCATCAATTGTGGCCTATGCATCGGCCGGAGTTGAGCCTCTCTATATGGGCATTGGGCCTGTGGCCGCCACCCGGAAGGCGCTCTCTATTTCCGGACTCGATCTTTCCGACATCGATCTCATTGAAGCGAATGAGGCGTTCGCCGCAACAAGCCTGGCAGTGGAAAAGGAGATTGGCTGGAACCCCGATATCGTCAACGTCAACGGAGGAGCTATCGCCTTGGGTCACCCGATTGGGGCCAGCGGAGCCCGCATCCTGGTCACGCTTCTCCACGAGATGGCGAAGAGGGATGTGAGGAGAGGCCTCGCCACCCTCTGCATCGGCGGAGGAATGGGGATGAGCTTGATAGTCGAGCGGTGATACCGCACTCCGAAGGAAGAAATCGAGACCACACGACTACTGAACGAGAAGGTTGCCCGCGGCGCTCCTCTCGCCGTAGGCAACCTTCTTTGTGCTCGGCCTTCGGGTTTAGTTGTCGGTCTTCGTGCCGGTTCTAGGTTACTTCCGGCCTTCCTGTGTCTTTCCGGTGTCAGCTCTTGGGCTGATTCCTGTAGTACTCAAACCACGCGATCATCCTCTTGTACCGGTCTACCCGGTGCAGGTGCCGGCGCAATCCGTGGTACTCATCTGGGTACCTTACCAACACGGCGGTTTTGCCGAGTCGCTTGAGCCCCACGTAGAACTGTTCGGATTGCGAGATGGGGCACCGCAAATCGTTCTCGCCGTGAAGAAGGAGGATGGGCGTGGTCACATTGGCCACATGGCTGAGCGCAGAACGCTCGAGCAGTAGGTCTGCCTTCTCCCACGGTTTTCCGCCGTACTCGTGCTCGTCGGCCCACATGATGTCGCTGGTGCCGTAGTCGCTGTGCAGGTTCGACACGCAAGCGCCCGCGCAGGCGGCGCGGAACCGGTCCGTCTGGGTGACCGCCCACACGGTCCAGTACCCGCCGTACGACCACCCGTGGACGAATATGTTGTCCTCGTCGACAATTCCCCTTTGAGCCACCGCTTCGACGCACGCCATGACGTCCATGTAGTCTTTGTTGCCCCAGTCGCCGTCGATGACGGCCATGAACTCCTGCCCGTACGAGGTGCTTCCGCGGGGGTTGCAATATGCGACCGCATATCCCCTGGAAGCAAAGAGCTGGGCGGAGAACATGAACGAGGACCCGTAAGCGCCGTGAGGTCCGCCGTGCACCAGGAGGACGAGGGGGTACTTCTTGCCGGACTCATATCCGTGCGGGTAGATGAGCCACCCGTCCAGTTCCTGGCCGTCTCCTGACCGGTATTGGAACTTCTCGTGCTTTCCAAGCGAGAGTTGAGATAGAAGCTCGTCGTTCTCCCGCGTCACGCGAGTCTCGACATTGTCTTTGAGGACGAAGATGTCTTCGGGAGTCTCAGGCGTGGATGCCTGGAATGCGAACACGCCTGCCTTGAGGTCGAAGCCTCCCATAGCCCGGCCCGGTGTTCCCAGGACCTTGTCAAGCCTCCAACTCTCGCCGTTGCCGGAGGCGGCTGTCGTTGCATCCTGCGGTGTGGGGTTTCCCGTCTGACGGGATGCCCTGTATATGAACACCTCGCCGTGGTCGGTGAGGGCGAAGTAGGCGTCGGCTCCCTGCCAGATGACCCCGCCTCCTCCTTGATACCGAGGCTCCGAGCCACCGAGTGAACCGGCGGCCCTGTCCAGACGGGCCGTCAGGTTGACGGCGTCTCTCAGGGTGAGCGGCTCGGGAGTTTCTCCGCGGGACACCTTCGCTATGAAATCGGCCACCGGAAGGGCGTACAGGTCGGTACGTGTGGAGACGCTCCGCGCCGAGTCGTGACCGAAGAAGGCGACGTAGCGCCCATCGGGTGAGAACTGGGGTCCATGGGAGGGGCCTGGGGCATCGTAAAGGAGCACGGACTTACCGGATTCAACTTCAAACAGCCAGAGGTCCGACTTCTGGTGGTAGTCCGCGTCTTCACGCCTTAGGGCGGAGAGGACAGCGTACTTGCCGCAGGGCGTGATATCGGGGAGGCCGTGGTCGTAGTCCCCCACGGTCAGCTGCGTGGCGGGTTCCTCAGTGTCGCCCGGCGGAGTGTCCGGGACTTTCACCCAGAATACATGACTGCGGAGGTCGCCAAAGTACCCTTGGCCGTCCATCCTGTAGCGGAGGCGGGTTATCACCTTGATGTCGTTGGGTTTGCCGTTCTCCTTAGGTTTTTCATCTTTGGATTTCAGGGCGCGATTTGCCTGTTCCACTGCCCTGGCCCTGTCGTCATCCGGCGCCCCGGGATAGGGCACCCATTCTTCGGACTTCGAGAACGCCTGGGAAGTGAAGAAGATCTTGCTCCCGTCCGGGCTCCAGACGAATTCGCCCCTCACATCTTCTTTGGTGGGGATCCGCCATGCTTCACCGCCCGAAGGGTCGATTATCCAGATCTGCGACTTGCCCGAGCGGTCTGAAGTGAAAGCCAGCCGCCTTCCATCGGGAGACCATCTTGGCGAGCGGTCTTTGCCCGAGTTGGTGAGTTTCTTGGTCTCACCGGTCTCAATCGAGTAGATCCAGATGTCCGTGTACGACTTTTCTTTCTCGAGGTCGTGGTACTGGCGCACGTAGGCGAGCCGGGTCCCGTCGGGCGACAGCCTCGAGTCCCCGAAGCACTTGAAACCGAACAGATCTTGGGGTGTCATGGGACGAGTATCCAATGATGATTCCTCCTCGACCGTAGAAATGCCGCGCATCACGCCATGTTTCATGTATGATGATGGAGTTCGTGAATTGCTGAGTGATAACCTTCACACATTCCTACAAGAACCAAAGGAAAAGTGCGTTTCATTGTGGTAATCAGTATAAGGGCGAGAGCGGCTTAACGTCAGAGCCCGGGAGGAGCACATGCAGGAACTCTTGTTCGGCTTGATAGGTGGGACAGCCCTCCTCATGTACGGCGTGGACAAGATGGGGGAAGGGCTGGAGAAGGCATCCGGCGACATGATGCGGAAGATCCTGTCGGTCCTGACCGGCAGGGTATGGAGCGCTTTTCTTGTCGGCACGTTTATCACCGCCTTGGTTCAGAGCAGCACTGCGATCACAGTCCTTACCGTCGGTTTCGTGAACGCAGGACTCATGAAGCTCCCGCAAGCCGTGGGCATCATCTACGGAGCCAACATCGGAACTACCATCACTGCCCAGCTCATGGCATTCAGCTTCCATTTCAAACTCACCGATATCGCCTTGCCCGTAATCGGCCTCGGTTTCGCTATCAGCTATTTCGGGCAGAGAAAGCTAAAGTACGTTGGCAGCGCGATCATGGGCTTCGGAGTCATGTTCCTGGGGCTTAAGATCCTGAACTCAGGAATTCCTCTCATGCAGCAAAGCCCCTTGCTCAGGCAGTTTTTTGAGAGATATGCGTCAATCCCCATTGTGGGCATTATCCTAGGGGCGGCCGCCACCGCAATGGTGCACTCCAGCGCCGCGACCGTAGGTCTGGTCATGATCCTGGGTCAGGCCGGCCTTATCGACCTGAAGTCGGCGGTCTGCATCATGCTTGGCGACAACATAGGTACCTGTATCACCGCTCAGGTGGCTTCTCTGACCGGCAACACTTCTGCCCGTCGAACGGCGTGGGCCCACACGCTCTACAACATCATCGGCGTGGTCCTTGCGGCAATCCTTCTTCCCCTATTCCTGAAGTCCATAGTGGTGTTTACCGACAGCTTCAACCCCGGCGGAGGGATAGCCGCTCAAATAGCCAACTCTCACACCCTCTTTAACGTCTTGAGCGCGGTTGTTTTCCTGCCTTTCACCAAGCAGTACGTCAGGTTCCTAGAAGTCCTCATAAGGAACAAGGAAGGAGAGAGCGAGGACACGCCGGTGTACCTCGACAGGCTCCTTCTCGACACGCCGTCGGCCGCCATCAAGGCCGTCGCCTCGGAGCTTGCGCGAGTCATAGACATAGCCAGGAGAATGCTGCAGGAAGTCATGAACGCCTTCCACGAGAACGACGAGAAGCTCTTGGAGAAGGCGCGCAAAGACGAGGATACCCTGAACACCCTCCAGCGTCAGGTGACCATGTACATCGTGGACCTGTCGAAACATGCCCTGTCGGACAAACAGTCCCGTGCTGTGCCCGCCATGATAGCAGGGATAAACAACGCGGAACGCATCGGCGACCATGCCCTCAGCATCGTGTCTCTCGCGGAGATGAAGATCGAAGGCGGGCTCGTTTTCAGCCGGGAGGCCCTCTCGGACCTGAGGAAGATGCACGATGTCATCGAGACCATGTTCAACCTCACGATGGATTCGCTGAAGAGGACGGACGGTTCCCACATCAGGGAAGTTGAGTCCCTGGAGAACAGACTCGATGAGATGAGCCGGGAAGTGCAGGCCGGTCATGCGAAGAGATTGGAAGAGGGACGCTGCACCCTGGAGGCGGGGCTCATTTTCCTTGACGTCGTCAACTACCTCGAAAGGATAGCGGACCATGTCTTCAAGGCGTGCGTCTCAGGCACCGTTATGGCCGACGCTATCCAGAACGGCCGGTAAGATCCTCAGGTCGAATACGGTATCGGGGTTCCATCCTAGCGGCGAACAGTATTTCTTTGCGCTCAGAGGGGTTCCATTCCACAACGTTTGAATATATGATCACATATGCATGTGATTGCCGTAAGGACGGCTCTCACGTGGAAGGGGGATGCGGCTTTGCCCTGCGAACCGGAGTTGGAGCGAGAAGATCTTTGTGAGGCCCACGAAGTTGACTTCCGGTCAGTCGAGAAGGCCAAAGAGTCGTTGCCCAACATGGGATACGTCGCGGAGCTTTTTCGGGCGATGGGCGACAGCACCAGGTTGGCTATACTCTACCTCTTGTGGAAAGACCCCTGGTGCGTGCACGACTTAGCGACCATCTTGGACACCTCGGTGTCCAACGTATCCCATCATCTCAGGCTCCTCAGGACCATGCGTCTCGTGAAGGCCACCAAAGAAGGTCGCAAGGTGGTGTACTCGCTTGACGACGACCATGTGGAAGCTCTCATGTCGGAGGCGTTCACCCACGCCGGGCACAGTTAGTAGCGGCTAGGGACCGTCGTAGCGGCAGGCAAGCCTTATCCCACCTGGGAAGTTCATAGAGAACGGAGGAATCCGAGTGGGTATGCTGGAGGAAGATAGGGACCGGAAGGAAGAGAAGAACGGGCCGGACGCGGTTGTAACAAGCGAGTGGGTGCTTGAGGGGCTTCATTGCCCCGATTGTGCTGCGCGGGTTGAAAAGGCCGTATCCAAGATTCAGGGAGTTCAGAGGGCCACGGTAGGCTTTCCGTCCGGGCTTCTGAGGGTCAAGTATAACCTTGGGGAAGTAGACGCCGGGGCTATCCTGGCGAAGGTGAGCGGTTTGGGGTACAGGGCGAAAGGCGTCCGGTCCCAAAAGGAAGACCGCGAACATGATGTCCCGGGCGGCGAGCATCATCATCCGGACCACGCCCACGAGCATCATCATGAGCACGACCACGACCGTGATCACTGTCACGATCACGATCATGATCACTCTCATCACGACCACGCCTGCCACGACCATACGCATCACGCTCATTCGCACCACGGTCATTCCCACGAACGCGGCGGAGGCATGTGGGCGCCGCTCACGGGCGCAGTCGGCATCGCCGTAGGCCTCATAGCAGAACACTCGGGCGCTGCCTGGTACTGGGTGCCGCTCGTAATGGCCGCTATCACTGCGGGGTTCCCCGTCGCCAGGGCGGGGTTCCGGGCCCTTGTTAACGGGGGTGGGACCGACATCAACTTGCTCACCACCATCGCAGGCGCCGGTGCTTTGTTCCTGGGCGAGTACGCTGAGGCAGCAGCCGTCTTGACTTTGTTCTCCATTGGGGAGTACCTGGAGGAAAAAGCGAGTGAGAGGGCCCGGAGCTCGATAGAGGCCCTTATGGACCTCAGTCCCCGTACCGCCCGCGTGAGGCGCGGCGACGCTGTAGTAGAAGTGGAGGCCGCTTCCATAGCGCCGGGCGATATCGTTGTGGTACTGCCGGGCGAAATGATACCCGCGGACGGCTACGTAATAAGCGGAGAGTCCAGCGTGGATGAGTCTTCTCTGACCGGGGAGTCGCTGCCGGTGGATAAGAGCGTAGGACAACAGGTCTTCGCGGGAAGCCTAAACGGCGAGGGAGCCTTAGAAGTCAGGGCCGAGCGCACTGCGGAAGACACCACGGTTGCAAGAATAGTCTCAATGGTCCAGGAAGCCCAGGCCAAGAAGGCTAAGTCCCAGAGGATGGTCGACGTCTTCGCCAAGTATTGGACCCCCGCCATGGTCCTCTTGTCCCTGGTCGTAGCGCTGGGAGTTCCTCTTGCCCTGAGGCAGGAGTTTCAGCCCTGGATCTACCGTGGTCTCACGGTACTCATCGTCTCTTGTCCGTGTTCCTTGGTCATCTCGACTCCGGTGACCGTTGTGGCGGCCATAGCCAGAGCGGCCAGGTTCGGAGTCCTGGTGAAGGGCGGGATTCACCTCGAGGACCTAGGGAAAGTTAAAGCCGTCGCTTTCGACAAGACCGGTACTCTGACCAGGGGCCGCATCGTCGTGAGCGCCGTGGAATCCAAGGCGAAACAGAGTGACCATATCCTTGCCATGGCCGCTTCCGTAGAGGTCCGGTCCGAGCATCCGCTTGCCCGGGCGATCGTACAAGAGGCCGAGGGCCGGGGGCTTCGCTTTGAGGCCGGCGAGCATTTCGTGTCCATAAGAGGAAAGGGAGCCAAGGCCCGTGTGGGAGACCGCAATGTTTACGTAGGCAACGAAAGGCTCTTCAGAGACATGGATGTCACGCTGGCCGAAGATCTGGCCCGGACCGCGGCTTCACTCCGGGAAAGGGGAGAGACGGCCGTGTTTGTGGGGACCGGACAGGAAGTCCTAGGCGTCATCGGCCTTGCCGACGAGGTCCGGACTGAATCCGCCTCGGCTCTCGCAAGGCTTAAGGACTTGGGCGTCGCTACCGTCATGTTGACCGGCGACGAGGAGGCGACTGCGAGGGCAGTGGCTTCAGGCACCGGGATTGGTTCCTACAGGGCGGGCCTTCTGCCCGGAGACAAGAAAGACATCATAGCCTCGTTGAAGGCAGAGCACGGCACGGTGGCCATGGTGGGAGATGGGGTAAACGACGCACCGTCCTTGGCTGCGGCTGACGTGGGCATCGCCATGGGCGCAGGGGCGGACGTCGCGCTGGAGACCGCCGATGTAGCCCTTCTCAAGGATGACCTCACGAGGATACCGTGGGCTTTGAGGTTGGGAAGAGCCGCTCGATCGCTCATAGTCCAGAATGTGGCCTTTTCGCTGGTCATAAAGACTGCGGCGTTGGGACTTGTTATGGCGGGCCTCTTGCCGCTCTGGCTCGCGGTCCTATCCGACTCGGGCGCGGCGGTCCTGGTTACGCTGAACGGGCTAAGGATCTTAAGGCACGGCTAGCGAATCGGCGCAGCCGGCGTCCCTCCAAGTCAAAAGCCCATCATGACCTTCGCTCCGGCTTCACGGCCACGGCTTTGACATCTGTTTGGGTCTTTCGATCCAGACCGACACCGGACCGTAGACGTGAAACCTTTGCCCGGCCCATCAGGCTACCTATTCCGCCTGTGAAGATCTTGCAACCCACACAGAGAGATGCGGCAACCTGATAAGCCTTCGCTCGGCCGTGGCGCCTCCCAGTTCAGCCTGCGTTGACATTTCGGGCCAAGGCAAGCCGGATTGCGCATAGGAAAGCGACACGACCTTAACGCCGGCAGTCGTGCCTCTCTCGGGCAGGACTACCTTTGCTCGACCGGCCGGGACCGGACAAGGCCCCGACAAGTCTTCGCTCAGCCATGATGGACCATCTATATGAGTTTCCCCGTCCATGTCGGATTATGCGGGTGTCAAGAACAGGCCTTCGGCCCCGCAATTTCTCACCCGAGCGGCGATCTCGTCCGGGTCGGACGAATAGAGCCCGAGCGACTTCATGCGCTCGAAGTAGACTGAGCCGGCGAAGGTGTGGGAAGCCGCCAGACCGTATTGCCCCGGCGCCAGCGGTCTTCCGTCTGTGTCAACTGCCGACTGGGCGATGAAGTCTCCTATCGCGAGACGGTCGGGCACTCCGGTGAGAGGTTTTCCTCTGGCGCAGAGGGCCGCATTTCTCCCCGCCAGCGCGCCCGTAACGATGGCTTCGGTGTGTCCCACGCATACTCCGACGCGCTCGCCGCCGACGAATAGGTTGTCGACGCCCGTGACTTTGAGCGTGAAGTCCCGGGGCGAGACGGCGGTGAGCCTCACCGAGTTTCCTCTCCCGCCGGCGAGAGGATCGGCGTACCGTGCTTCTTCGAACCCTTCCACAGTGCGAAGGTCGTCGAGCGGGAAGTAGGGCGACATGAGTTTTGCATGGCCTGTGTCCAGAAGGACCAGCGATTCGGCGTACTCAGGCAGCGCGTACTGCTGGCACACCTTTGTTTCCAGTTTGGCCGGGTTTCTGAACTTCTGGGGTAGGGGGACCACGGCTACGCCTTCTCTATCGAGTTCCTCTCGAAGAGAAGGAGAAAGGGTTTCCTTGTGTATTTTGCAGGAGCCGGACATGGCGCCGTATGCGCCTTTCCTCCGACTCGACATGAACTCCCGGACTCCGAAAAGCGACGTGAGGCTCACGCGGGGCCCGAAAGCCGGGCACCTCTGGATACACGCTACGCAGCCGTTCCCGAAGCGCTTGCACAAGCCCGGCGGGCCCGACGAGCCGGTGGCGTCGACGAAGGAGTGGGCCCTGAAGGTGTCTCCGTCCTCGGATATGACTTTCGATATACGACCGTCGTTTCTCGCGATGCGTGTAATCCGCTTGCCCGTGTAGACGTGAACGGAGAGCTTGGAGAGGAGTTCCCTGACCTTCGGCTCCACGAGGAAAACGTCGTACAGGTTGGCGTGGAGGTGGCCGGGAAAACTCACGTTCTTGTGACGGGATATGCTGTCGAGAAGCTGAAACAGGTCGCCGGCGCCCATGGCGATCGCCTCTTCAGCGGCAGTGAACCTTCCGTTGTTCCTAAAGATGCCGCCCACCAAACCGGCGCCGAGCAGCATATCGGTCCTTTCGCATACGGCGACGTCGCACCCTGCTTTGCGTGCAGCGATAGCCGCTGAGACGCCCGCCCAGCCGCCGCCGACAATAACCACTTCGTGATATCTCTTCAAGGATGAGACCTCCCGTGAGCGTGTTGGGCGCCCTCTAGACGCCGTCTGGAAGATGGGCTTTGCAGCCTCTGAAACCGCTTGTGAGACACGCGCCGCAGATGCCTTCCGCGCAGGTCATGGAAAGATTTGAGGTCCACGCGAAAGCGGGCGGGTCATCCAAGCCTTCAAGCAGGTTCCTGAGAGCCCGGTGTTGCACATCCGCCCCCGCGCTGGCGAGGACATCGTACCTATCTCCGTAGAGTTCCGCGGATACCCTTGCTAAGTTGTGGTCCTTGGCCTTGGGCAGGACCTCCACCAGAGCCCCGGTCCGTGCCAGGTCCTCTTCCACAAAGACCGAGTTCAGGGGCCCACCTCCCAGGAGTGCCTTGACTGTGCCTCCCCGTCCGGTCACGTAACTCGCCATTTTGACCGCACAAGCTTGAGCGATCCCTTTGGCAACTATGAGGACGCGTCCGCCCGACCGCGTCTTAAAGTGCTCTAACCCTTGAAGCCCTGACCAGAACGGTCCCACCAGAGTTATCTGTCGGCCTTCTATGCATGAACGCTCAAGAGCGGTAGTCTTTGGGCCCACCACCTGAACGGCAAGCGTCATGGCGTTTTCTTGCGTCGACATGACGGATATTGGGACGTTGAACCTCTCCGGAGACCCTTTCGGGCGCGCGAGCACAAAGGCCCCGGGTGCCTCGCACCATGCCGACAGTTCCCAGGGGACTTCCACCTCGAAGATGAAAGCGCGTATCTTTGCCCCTTGAGCGATCTGGCGCTTCTTGGTGACTCTCGCGGCGGTGGTCCGCCTCTTAGGTTTTCCTTTCTTCCCCGAGCGGATGAACTCACTGTAGATGCACAATCCGCTCCATCCGCAGGCGCACACTTCTTCTCCCCTTAGGAGTGAACACGCGACACACTGTCCGAGTTCGGCGAGTTCGCACGGACAGTACTGTGAACCTGCGTCAAAGCATGGGGAAACGTTCATACAACTCCCCCTTTCATATCAGGGTATGTTTGGTGCCGCTTGGTGGCTCGCATAGATGTCGGGTGTAAAGGGCAAAAGGATCTCGGTTTCGGCTGCGCGAGCAGCCGGGGAAGCGAGGGAATGGCGTATGACTTGGCGAGTTCTCATGTTGGCATGGGAGTATCCACCCCACCACGTCGGGGGATTAGGGAGACACGTCGGTCACTTGAGCAGAGCCCTTCTGGAACGGGGCGCCGATGTGACCGTAATAACCCGTTCAGTCTCCGGGCAGACCGAAGTCCGGGATGACGGCGGTGTGAGGGTAGTATCGGTCGCGCCGTTTCATCTGCACCCGCCCGACTTCGTTACTTGGGCGGCCCAGTTCAACGTATCCCTCATGGAGGCCGTGGCAAGGGAGTTCTCCTCGGAGGATTTCGACCTTGTACACGCCCACGACTGGATAGTGGCCTACGCTGCGAAAGCTATAAAAGAGGCGTGGGAAGTCCCGCTTGTCGCCACGATCCACGCAACAGAGTTCGGACGACAGTCCGGGATTCATAATCCTATGCAGGCACACATATCGGAAACGGAATGGTGGCTTTGTTACGAAGCGTGCAGGGTTATCGTGTGCAGCCGCTACATGCGGGCGGAGGTGGGAACAGTCTTTGGGGTGCCGCGGGATAAACTCCGCGTCATCCCAAACGGCATAGACTCTTCGTGGTTTACGGTACGAAGGCGGAAAGCCCCAGAGCCCCTAATCATCTACGTAGGCCGGCTCGTGGTCGAAAAGGGACCGCTTGTCTTGGTGGACGCTCTGGCAGAGACCTCAAATCGCTTTCCCGATGCCAGCCTCGTGTTTGCGGGGACCGGGCCGATGGAAGGGGAGATCGCCGCTCGTATCGCAGCGAGAGGTCTCGAGGGGAGGGTGCGCCTCCTCGGACACCTGAAGGACCGGGAACTTAAAGACCTGTATTCCAGGGCATGGGTAGCCGCGTTTCCGAGCTCTTACGAGCCTTTCGGCATCGTCGCGCTCGAAGCGATGGCCACGGGCGTGCCCTGCATAGTCGGGAACACCGGGGGGCTTAGAGAAGTTGTGACCTCGGGGGAGACGGGGCTTGTGGTCGAGCCCAACAACCCACTCGTACTGGCGGATGCCATCTCCCGGCTTATCTCGAACCAGGACTGGGCCGAGGCCATGGCCGCCCGGGCCAGGAGAGTTGCCCTTTCTGAATACTCCTGGTCCGACATTGCCGGAAAAACGGTCGCGGTATATGATGAAGTGCTGGGTAGCCGGGGGATCCCTGTGAGAACCCTTGAGGTTGCCGAAATGAGAGAGCACGTAAGGACAGGGGCCAGTACATAGTGATGTGGAGGAGAAACCGTGATTAGAGCCGTGAACCTCACTAAGAGGTATGGATCTCTTGCGGCCGTCGACAACCTGAACCTATCGGTCAAGCCGGGAGAGATATTCGGGTTTCTGGGACCTAACGGAGCGGGGAAGACAACGACCATCAAGATACTTGTGGGTCTCCTCAAGCCCACGAGCGGAGAGGCATGGATCGCTGGCACTAACGTGGCTAAGGACCCGGTTGTCGCCAAGAGGGCTCTGGGTTACGTGCCGGACACGCCCCACGTCCACGAAAGGCTGACCGCGAGAGAACTCCTCCGGTTTGTAGGCGACTTGAGGCGGATCCCTCCGGAGAAAATCGAGAAGAAAATAGACGAGCTCATGGCTCTTTTCGAGCTCACCGACAGGCAAGACGAACTCCTGGGGAGCTTCTCCCACGGTATGAGGCAGAAGGTTTGCATCGCCTGCGCCCTACTGGGAGAACCAAGGGTCCTGTTCCTGGACGAGCCCACCGTGGGGCTCGACCCGAGGAGTGCCCGGCTCGTCAAGGATATCCTTCGGACCATCGCCGACAGCGGCGGGGCCGTGTTCGTCTCGACCCATGTACTCGAGATAGCCGAGCGGATGTGCGACCGGGTAGGGATCATACAAAACGGGGTCCTCATCGCAGAAGGAACTGTCGAGGAACTCCGTTCCAAGGCAGTGCCGGGCAAAGAGGGCGCCGTATTCTCACTGGAAGACCTCTTCCTGAAACTAACCGGAGGCGAAGAGTACAAAGAGCTGATAAGACACCTGTCCTCCGACCATCCGTCTTCCGACCGCGCGTCGGCCGGTTCTTCAGCAGGGGATGTCGAAAGACGGGGGTGATGACCGTGGGCTTCATGTGGACTATCTTACGGCGCGACTTGAGGTCGGTCTTTGCGGCGAAAGGCAAAGCTCCCCTCAAGGAGAAGCTTGGTTTTATAGTAATCGCCTTGCTCTGGGCAGTGCTGGGAACGGCCTTCGGCTACGGGGCGTGGCGCCTTTTCGGCTATCTGGCCGCATCTTTCGGAGGAGTCCCTGAATTTCGGAGCGCTGTAGAGATCAACCTCCTGAACGCGTCTTCCTTGTTCGTCTTGAGCATGGTTATCCTCATAGGCATCCAGACGACGTACAGGTCCGTCTACGAGTCTCCGGACTTAGGTTTTCTCCTGTGCCAGCCCGTGCCCGTGTGGGCCGTGTTCGGTGCCAAGTATCTGGCGTCTTACGGTACGATGGTGCTCATGACCAGCCTGCACGGACTGCCCGTGTGGATGGCCTTCGCCTCGGCCCGCGGCCTCGGGGCAGGCTTCTACCTGCTGGCCACGGCCGGCTTCCTCGTGCTCCTCTTGGCGTGCCACGGATGTATCAGCCTGATCCTGCTCCTGGCCATGAGGTATCTTCCGGGCCGCAAGATGAAGCAGATGTTCATCGCTTTCTCGGCCATCTTCGGAATACTCATAGTCATCGTCAGCCAGCTTGTGAGCGCGAGGATAACCCAGGCCGGCGATCCTGCCGTGATCATAGAATCGCTCGGTAAAGGCCAGCTCTCGAAGATGTGGTATCTGCCCACTACATGGATGACCAAAGGCATTCTAGGGAGCCTACCCGAGTTTGGCGTAGACGGCCTGGGAGGATGGGTCCCCCTTGTCCTCCTCGCTATTGGCTCCACCTATGGTGCGATCGTCCTCTCCGAGAAGTGGTACCTCGCAGGGTGGTCAGGTCGCGCCGATGAGCTGAGGCCCGCGAAAAAAAAGGCCCGCCGGCACTCCGGCCGGGTTTCAGGCAGCCGCCTGCAGGGCGTATATTGGTCGGTCTTGCGTAAAGACCTGAAGATGCTCTGGCGAGACCCCGTGGTCTGGTACAGCGTCGTGGTTGCCCTGATAGGACTGGGGTTTTTCGCTTACAACATGATGACCGCCGTGCAAAAGGGAGGCCTGGAGGAAGCTCATTCCGGCGATACGCTCGTGTCGTCGGTGATGATGATAGTCATGCCGGTGTTCATGGGCTCGGTGACTTCCGCCCAGACCGGGGGCGTTTCCTTGTCCCGAGAGGGCGAGGCTTTCTGGCTCCTCAGGGCAGGTCCCGCCAGCGCGAGGGCACTGCTTTTCGCTAAGTTCACTTACGCCGCCTTGCCACCTCTCATCTTCACGTCGGCTTTCCTGGTTTTCTTGGAGTTCACCGTTTTGCCCCATGTTTCACTGTGGCTTGGTCTCGCCTTGGGCGTGCTTGCGACGCTCGTTGTGGCGGCGCTTCAGATAGGGCTTGACGTGTACTTCCCCGACTTTAGCCTGAAGGTGGAGCTGGGAGCCTCCTCCGGAGGCAAGGGGACAGTCAAAATCCTCATCGGAATCTTTTCTTCGATGGGGATGGTCGGCTTGCTTGCCGGCGTACTCCTAATGCCCTTGATCTTCAGGTCCGGAGGAACCGGTATGGGCCTGCCCGCGGTTTCTTACCTCGCCCTCGCGGCCATGGCCCTGGGCGCGACGATGTTTCTCTTTGGACCTGCGACCAAGAGGCTTCACCGACTTTTGACCGATATGTGACCCGGTAGACAAACCTGCGGTGGGGGAGGAGACCGTACATGAACGCACTGCAAGCCATACTTCTGGGACTCATACAGGGACTGACTGAGTTCCTGCCGGTGTCCAGCTCGGGGCACCTTCTGTTGGGGTCCCTAGTCCTCGGCTTTCCGGTGCCGGGCTTGTCGCTGAGCCTCCTCCTTCACCTGGGGACTGCCTTCGCGACGGTTGTGATGCTGTGGGATGAGATCATCTGGCTGGTCAGGGGAATCTTCGTGCCCGGATCGCGGAGCGAACGGTCTCGGGCGCTCACCATTGTGGGCCTCCTCGTGCTGGCGTCAGTGCCGGGAGCGGTGGCGGGTGTGTTCTTCGGAGACTTCCTTGACACGGTGTTCAGTTCCGGAGGTGTGGCCGCGGTGGGCCTCATCTTGACCGGTGTCATATTGATGATATCCGGCAGACAGGCTATCCACGACGCCTCCGAACGAAGGGTCCACCGGGACGAAGGAGAGGCTGCCGGAAGGCAGTCGAGACGCGTGGAGCGTAGGTCGGGGCGGAGAAATCACCGCAGGCAGGGCTACGAGGGTGATGCGCCGGTCCTTTCTACGGTTAACGCGAGGCGCGCCATCATCGTCGGGCTTTCACAGGCCGTGGCGATAGTCCCGGGGATATCGCGGTCGGGCGCTACCATTGCCTCGGGTCTTCTCTCGGGCATGGAAAGGGAGGATGCCGCCAGGTTCTCTTTCCTGCTGGCGCTCCCCGCCATATTCGGTGGGGCCCTCCTGGACTTCGGAGAGGCCATCGCCGCCCAAGAGTCCGTCTTGAGCCTAGCCGGCCTCCTCGGGGCGCTGGTCGCCTTCTTTTCGGGGCTTCTGGCGCTTTCCATCGTGTTCCGGGCTGTGCGGAAGGGCGACCTCAAGAAGTTCGCCTATTACTGCTGGGCTGCGGGAGCGCTTTCACTGGTCTACTTGATGGTTAAGTCCTGATAGGGGACGCGAAAGGCTCCTTTTTCGGCCTATCGGATGCACCATTTCCCGGAGATCCCTCATACCATCTACCGGGGGATCATTTTGTACAGACCTGAGTTTTGGTCCTATGCTGCCGATCTAGGCCACATCTACATCGACATTCCTTCGAGAACCCTTGTCTTTTACTACTCGGGCCGACAGTACGGGCCCTGTCCCGTCGGGTTGGGTAAACCTTCGACCCCTACGCCTCAGGGGAGGTGGGCTGTGGTCGAAAAGGACCCGAACCCCTGGTGGGAGGTACTAGGCTCGAGGTGGATCGGGCTCAATATCCCTTATGGGTCATACGGCATCCACGGCACCAACGCAGACTGGAGCATTGGTGGGTACGTCTCCAACGGGTGCATCAGGATGCACAACTGGCACGTTGAGACCATATATCCCCTGGTAGTCATCGGCACCCCGGTGACGATCTCCGGCGCCTACCCCGTCCGGTACCGGTGGTCCTAGCGGAAGATGGCCCGGAAAATGGCTCCTATCGTGCCGAACACGGCGTGAAAGACTGCCCCTATGATGCTGAATCCGATGCCGAGAAAAGCGCCGACCACTCCTCCGAGGAGCAAGAGGGCGCCGATTACCAAGAGGACTAAACCCAAGCAGCCGATTCTCACGCGATGACCCTCCGCTTCCCACGATTCTCTCTTCTCAATTACGAAGAAAGAGGAGTCGGGTTTGAGCGGCCGGGGTGTGTCATGCCGGGGATGGTGAACCCAACCTGCTTCCCCGGCTGCCATTCCGGGTTCAGGTAGTCGTTTGGGTTGGTCGATAGGAGCCTAACGATACGGGCGTGTCCGTCTGCGAGCTCCATCACGAAGGTCCTTCCGTCCATGTCGATCGTGAAGTAGTGGGGCGGCTCTCCTTCGCCCGTACTCATGACCTCATCCGGCGGTAGAACCGTGTATATCACCATGATTGACTCACCCTCCGTTCAAGGGGGGCTCTGGCCCGTAAAACTTCGGAGGTTCGTCGGCGATGCTTTTCCCGGACGGTCCGGTTTCGGTTGACCGTCCTCGCTTTTCCGAGTCCAGCTTCGCCATTTCCCTGAGTTTTGCCACTGCCTGACTGAGGCCCCCTACTTCGTCTATTAGTCCGGCCTTTACCGCTTCTTCGCCCACAAGCACGGTGCCGATGTCCCGGGCGAGCTCACCTGTTCGGAACATGAGGTCCCTGAACTTCGCTTCTGAACACCTGGAGTTGGCGACAACGAACCTTATTACCCGGTCCTGCATCTTCTCGAGATACTCGTAGGTCTGCGGCACCCCCAAGACCGTCCCTGCCAGCCTTATGGGGTGTATGGTCATTGTCGCCGAATCTGTTATGAACGAATAACGGGACGCGACCGCCACAGGGACACCGATGCTGTGTCCGCCTCCCAAGACGAGCGACACCGTTGGTTTCGACAGGCTCTTAATGAGCTCCGCGATGGCAAGCCCGGCCTCAACGTCTCCTCCAACCGTATTCAGGAGGATGAGAAGCGCCGATACGTCCGGGTTTTCCTGAACCGCCACGAGCTGCGGGAGCACGTGTTCGTACTTGGTCGTCTTGTTTTGAGACGGAAGCACAATATGGCCCTCAATCTGGCCGATTATAGGTAGGCAAAAGATGCTGCTTTTCTGCTCGGGAAGGTTCTGGACGCCCAGTTCCTTAAGGTTCTGGGTTCTCTCCTGACTCGTTTCTCCCGCTGCCACTCCATCACATCCTCTTCGAGAGATAGGATTGCCAGTAATCAGCGAGGGGATGGCACAGCCCTTGATTCCTCCGCTTCGCCCAAAAAGGACTCGAAGTCAAGAAACGGAAAGACCTTGTCTCTTTCCTCGATTTCCCGGAGATATGTTTCATCGATTTCGCCCGAGTCCACCTGCGCTATGAGGGCCTGGAACCGCCCGATATGGCCTATCACTCTCTTTCGCGCGTAGTCCGGCGCGGTGCCCGAGGTCATTATGAACGGCCAATCGGATGCCTGGGCCAGCAAGAGCTCCCGGAAAGCCTGGTTGAGCGCGCGGCGGACGATTCCCCCGGCTCCTCTGTGTGTCTTGCATGCCTCTGCCATGGCCTCCTGGCAAGCGTGGAGGTGGCGGTATATCCAGCCGTTCCGGTGCCCCAACCAGACCTCACTGTATCCTCTATAGCCCCAGCTGGAGGCGGCGGGGCTTACGATATCCTCAGGGGGATGCTCTTCGAGGTATTCGCTTGGCGTCACAGACCTCACTATGACATCCGGTCCCGACGTGATGCGCAGCACCTCCTCAATCCACTCCGGCCCTTCGTACCACCAGTGGCC
Source organism: Candidatus Fermentithermobacillaceae bacterium (assembly GCA_012842425.1). Lineage (GTDB taxonomy): Bacteria > Bacillota > Sulfobacillia > Fermentithermobacillales > Fermentithermobacillaceae > UBA3951. The sequence goes on from DUSU01000001.1 coordinate 24,130, forward strand.
GAAAAGCTCGGCGTCGTAGGGAGCCGTCATGAGCGGTGGCTTTCCCAGTACTGAGCTCCAGTATTCGGCCTCTTTGTTTCTCCAAAACACAAAATTCCAGGCGTGGGTCTTGGCCCTGTCGGAAGCCGCGGCCGGGTCGTAGAGCTCCTTGTGGTCGCTCCGCCTGTCGGTGACCCTGTAGTACTTAATACCTGTCGGCGTCCGGATATTTCCGGGAATGGCCTTGCCCAGGTAATCAATGGGCAGCTCGTAAGCTATATCCCGGTGGAATTCGCGGTACGCGCCGTCGCCGGGGTATCCCTCGTCGGCGCTCCAGACCTGCTTACCGCAGTCAATGTCTCGCCCGAACGCACAAAGCCCGAGAGGCGTGAGGACCGGCGCGTAGAATCCGTAACGCGGCCTCGGAGTCCCGCACAGGATTCCGTGAGTCTCCAATATGAAGTACCTTACGCCCGCATCCCTAAGGTGCGGCTCGATCTCAGGGGAGTAGGCGCATTCGGGCAGCCAAAACCCTTTGGGGGTGAAGCCAAAGCGCCGCTCAAAGGCCCTGATCCCCGTTTTCACTTGCGCCGTCACAGATTCATCCTGGATAAGGAGCGGGAGGTATGCATGCGTGGCCGATGTCGTCATGAGCTCCACGGAGCCCGACTCGTGAAGGCGTTTCCAGGCGGAAGGGATGTCCTCGCTCAGCTCCCTGGTATACATGTCGTAGGCTCTCTCAAACCGCTTCTTGTACATCTCCGCCAGAGGCCGTTCCCGCGAACCCTTAAGCCTCGCAATCTCCTTGCACGCGAGGTCGTGCATGATGAAAAGGTGCCTCTTGTAGCGCTTCTTGAGGAGATCGTCGTCCAACATCTCAAGGAGAGGCGGGGACAGAGAGACGGTGAGGGAGGCCCGCACGCCTTCTCGGGAAAGGCGGCCGAGGCAGTCTAGGAGCGGGAGGTACGATTCGGTAATAGCCTGAAAGAGCCACCGTTCCTCGAGTGAGTCCGCGTGCTCCACATGCCTCACAAAGGGTAAGTGGGAGTGGAGGATCAGGCAGAGATATCCCGATAGCGCCACTTGATCATTGCCTCCACACCATCGGTGACGAGGCGTAGTAACCGGGCATCATGCGCCCGTACAGTCTCATCCAGTCGGATTCCGACCACTCGAGCGCTATCTCCATATCGAAGCTCCTCGGGGGCAGGGTTACGGGATTTGACCTGAGGAGCGGTATGAAGCCGCCGGGGTACAGACGGCCGAACTCGGCGATTAGCGTGTGCCTGGGCTTATCTACATGGACATACCAGTCTCCGGCCTGCTCCGCGACCAGGACGTCCAGGTGGGTGCGCGGGTGGCTCCCGGGGGTTATGTCGTAGAGCCTGAGGGCGGGTCTCGAGAGCCCCCACTCTTCTACGTGTTTCTCCATAGCCCGCCTGTACTTCTCGTGGGTTATCTCCCAATAAGCGTAGACCCACTGAGGATCGCGGGCCATGAGTACCAGCCTGTCTTTACCGTACCGCTCGGGGAGGAAATACTGCTCGTCCCTAAAGGCCTTGGGATCTACGGGGTGTTCAACGCGGTCCTCGTAGGTGGCCGGGCGCTTCTCATCGATGAAGTCCCTGGGCCACGCATACGCTCCGGGCTGAAACTCTATGGTTTCGGCGGCTTCCCAAGCCAGTTCAACTTCCTTTGAGAGGTTGTCTGTTCGCAAAGACCTGTTCTTGAGCGCGCCCGATGACTCGGAATGGTCACTCTGTTCGGTCTCTTGCTCCCGGTGCCCCTTTGCCGGCACGCCCGACGGGGTGTTTCGGCGCATGAAGAATGCCAGTGAGAGTCCTACCACTATTAGTGCCGCTATCGCGAGTAGCCAGTTCACGAATAGGATTCCTCCCGAAGAGCCAAAATCCGAAAGAAACTCGCCGTGGGACGCATCACTCTTGCGACTTTAGTAAATATGAGGACTAGAACGGCGATTTATTCGACCCAAACTCTCCCTGGAAGGTCGTCGGAATCTGTCGAACATGTCCTAGTAGGCATTAGGCATTAAATGATGGGGTAAAAAGAGGAATTTTGCCAGATGGGGCGAATATCGCCCAAAGTGGGCGTTAGATAGAGACAAAGATTCTTTAGCTTCGGAACACACTGCATAGGAGGGAGAATTCATGGCGCTTCCGAGTCTGACTCCTGCGGAGAAAAAGAAAGCGCTGGAGAAAGCCCAGACAATGCGAAGGGCACGGGCGGAGCTCAGGGCCAAACTCAAGAAGGGTGTCGTTAAGTTCGCAGACATCCTGAACGACAAGGATGACGCAGTCATCCAGAGGATGAAGGTTTCTTACCTTCTCAAGTCTCTGCCCAGGGTCGGAAAGGTAAAGGCCGAGAAGATCATGGAAGAGGTCGGGATAGACGAGTCCCGCCGCGTCCAGGGCCTCGGCAAGAGGCAGAGAGAGGCTCTCTTGGCTCGTTTCCTGGAGAAGTAGTCAGGAGGTTTCCATGAGCATCCGCATGGTGAATATCGGTTTCGGCAACATCGTGTCAGCCAACAGGATCGTGGCAATGGTGTCGCCGGAGAGCGCTCCAATTCGAAGGATTATCGGGGAAGCAAGAGACCGGGGGATGCTCGTGGATGCGACTCATGGCCGGCGCACTCGCGCGGTTATTGTGGCCGATTCCGGACATGTAGTGCTGAGCGCCGTGAATCCAGAAACCGTTGTATCCAGGCTTGACGACATAAGGTAACTAGAGATAGATAATAAGTACCTATGTCGAGAGGAATTCTTTTCGTAATAACTGCTCCATCCGGATGCGGCAAGGGGACGCTCAGGCGCAACCTCTTGGCGAGTGATCCGGGCCTCACTTTCTGTCCCTCCGTTACGACTCGCCTGCCGAGACCGGGCGAAACTAACGGAGTGGATTATTTCTTTATGTCCAGGGAAGAATTTCTGTCCATGAGGGACAGGCAGGAGCTTGTCGAGTGGGCCTCGGTCTACGGGAACCTCTACGGGACGCCCGGAAAGCCCATTCAGGAAGCCTTGGAAAGAGGCGTCGATGTCATCCTGGAAAAGGACGTGCAGGGAGCTCGTACGCTTAGATCTCTGTACCCGGAAGGCGTGTTTGTTTTCGTGCTTCCGCCTTCTATGGACGAGCTTAGGAGGCGAATACTGGGTAGAGGTACGGAGAACGAAGAGGAGAGACGCCTCAGGTTAGAATGTGCCGAAATGGAAATGTCTGATCTCAGCACCTATGATTATGTTATCATCAATTCTGATCTTGACCGGGCGACTGAAAGGCTGTCCGCTATCGTGGCGGGAGAGCGGGCCCGTTCCAAGAGGAGGACGGCTAATGATGACTGAAGCGGACATAAGCCGCTCAGCGCTGAGCTCTAAGTATGCTTTGGTAATCGCCGTGGCCAAAAGGGCCAGGGAAATCGTTGATAGGAAAGAGGAATCGTCATCTTCCGGCGAAAAGCCTGTGACCCGCGCATTGGATGAGATCATGCAGGGCAAGGTAATCGTCACACTCGCGAAGCGCGACCGGGCTTCACACGCGGCCCAGGAGGCTCAGGAACTGGCCGAAGATGAGTCTCAGGCTGAGTCCGGTCCGTTTATGTGAGCATAGGGGACACAAACCGTGTCCCTTAAGCAGGTGGAAGATGTAACATATCTGGATATTCTCGTGGACGTGCCGGCTGTAGGAGACCGGGCGTTCACTTATTATTGCCCCCGTGAGATCCGCCTTCCGAGGGGAGCCAAGGTTCGAGTTCCTTTCAGCCAGGCTATGGCCGACGGGTTTGTGCTCGGCGAGGTGAGCGAAAGACCGCCTTTCGCCATAAAGCCCATTGAGGGTGTCTACGACCTTTCATTTGTGCCGCCATCCGGTCTCTTGGACCTCATGGAGGAACTGGGGCGGTACTACTTGGCGACCACCGCGGCATCGTGGTCCTACCTATATCCACCTGTCGTGCCGCTAAAAAAGGTCGCCAAGATCCTGGAGGAAGGAGGGCTCAAACACGATCCTCCGGCACCGCAACCTGTGATGTGCGGCGATCACGATGCCGGCGGTGTGAGCCCCCCGGTGGGGGCGGGGGAACCTGGATGCTCCGAGGACCGCACAGGGGCTGCTTTGTGGAAGAAGATGGAACAGGTGCCCGTCCTTTATGTATGGGGGAGCCCAGACTTCAGGTGGAAGCACTACCTGAAGCTCGCTGAGGGAGTCCTTGCCGCGGGGAAGGGTGTGCTCTTTTTGGTTCCAGAGGCGAAGGTGCTTGACGGCTCTCTCGCCCGGCTAAACACGCGGTTCCCCGGAAAAGTGTCTGCTGTAAACTCAGCGATGACGGGGCTCGTGCGGAGGGCTGCGTGGCTGTCTCTCCTCCGGGGAGAGATGAAGATAGGGGCCGGGACGAGGTCGGCTGCTTTCGCGCCCGTCCCGGACTTGGGGCTCATAGTCTTGGATGAAGAGGCCTCGCAGTCCCATAAGGCCCTTGACTGGCCGTTCTTCGACGCGAGGACGGTAGCCCTCGCCCGCGGGACAGAAGGCGCCCGGGTAGTGTTCGGGGGCGCATATCCGAGCGTAGAGGCAGTTCTAAACATCGAGCGGTCAAGGTGGTCCTGCATACGTGAAGATTCACCCAAGGAGGCCGGCGGAGCGCGCCCCCAAGAGGAGGGGCCGCGGCTTAGGGTCATCGACCTCAAAGGGATGAGGCTTGGCCGCGAGATTATCTCCGAGCCCCTCAAGGAAGAACTGGAGGTCGCTTTCTCATCCGGGCTCCGGGCTGTGCTTTTTCTAAACCGGAGAGGCGATTCTTCACAGGTATCTTGCCGGGACTGCGGCAGCGTGGTATCGTGTCCCCGCTGCGGCGTTCCCATGGTGTACCATTCGAAAGAAGCCCAGATGGCGTGCCATACATGTGGCCTTAGGGAAGATGCTCCTGAAGTCTGCCCCGGTTGCGGCGGGCACAGATGGCGTTTTTCAGGTTTCGGGGTTGAGAAGGTCGAGGCGGAGTTCAGGGGGAAGTTCCCGGAGATCCCGGTTTTTAGACTTGACCAGGACGTTAGTAGGAAGTCGAGCCCTGTCGAGGTCCTCGGCGCTTTTGGCAAGGTCTCCCCAGCATGCCTGGTGTGTACGCAGATCGTCCTGGGACAGAGCCTCATACCGCCGGTAGGCCTGGTCGGGGTCCTTTCCGCCGATACTTCCCTCAGCGTGCCTGACTTCCGCGCGTCTGAGAGGGCATATCACCTGCTTTCCGGTCTCAAGGACCTCGTGGATCGGCGCTTAGGGTCGCGAGGGTGCTTCCTGGTACAGACTAGAAACCCGGACCACCATGCCATCGTGGGAGTATCGGACGGCGACCACTTTTACGAGAATGAGCTTCAGATGAGAAAGATGCTGGGATATCCTCCGTTTAGAAGGTTTTTCAGGGTTAGGTTCGAAAGCAGGAGTTTCGATAAGGCAAGGGAAGCGGCATCGGAGTTCGCTTCCGAGATCGCTCAAGGCGGCGAGGTGACGGTGCTCGGTCCGGCACCGGCTCCCAAGCCGAAGATGCGGGGGGTATACCGGTGGCACGTCGCGCTCAAGGGCGATGACCACGGAAAGATCCTTGCGGAATGCCTGAGGGTTCTCGAAGCGAGACCTAAGCAGAGCTCGGTGAGGGTGTTGGTCGATGTTGATCCGGCCGACACGGAGTGAGAGACTGAAGAAGCAGAGGCGCTACTCACATAGGATCTACAAGTAACCCGACGAGGTTACATCCGGCGAAGAAGCGGATACTGCAAGCGAAGGTGGTTCTTGTTGGCAATTCATGAGATAAGGCGATTTGGAGATCCGGTGCTGCGCAAAGTGTCCCGGCCTGTCCCCCGTGTCAACAACGCAGTGCGCGAGATCCTCGACGACATGCTCGAGACTATGAGGAATGCTGCGGGGGCCGGTCTTGCCGCCCCGCAGATCGGCATTTCAAAAAGACTGGTCGTGCTAGATATAGGTGAGGGCCCCGTGTTTCTCGTGAACCCCGAGATCGTGTCTCGTTCAGACGAGACCCAGACGGGTGTCGAGGGGTGTCTCAGCCTTCCCGGATATATAGGTGAGGTGGAGAGGCCTCTCAGAGTGAGCGTCCGAGCTTTAGACCGCGATGGACACAGTGTTTGGATCGACAGCGAAGGGTATCTTGCCAGGGTGCTGTGCCACGAGATCGATCACTTGGACGGGATCCTGTATACCGACCGCGCTTCGACCATATCGGAGGTCAAGAAGGGAGAGGCGGAAGAGTCCCAGGATGAGGAAGGTGAGGGCCGAGAAGTCCGCGCGGTCTTCATGGGAAGCCCGGAGTTCGCAGTGCCTTCCCTGGATGAACTGGTTTCCGCCGGAGTCAAGGTCGAACTCGTCGTTACCCAACCCGACAGGCCTTTTGGCAGGAAACAGGAGATCCGTTCCACTCCGGTCAAGGCAAGGGCGACGGAACTCGGAATCCCCGTCCTCTCGTGCGAGCGCGTCTCAGATCCCGACGTAGTGAAGAAGATCCTCGATGTAAAGCCCGACTTTGTCATAGTGGTCGCCTTTGGGCAAAAGCTTCCCAAGGAGATCTTGTCGGTGCCGGAGATGGGCTGTCTTAACCTTCATCCCTCGCTGCTCCCGAAGTACAGAGGGGGCAACCCCATTCAGAGGGCCGTCATGAACGGCGATGAGGTAACCGGTGTTTCCATCATCCACATGAGTGAGCGGATGGACGCCGGCGATATCGCGCTGCAGAGGGAAGTAGCCATAGGTCCAAACGAGACCTTCGGCACGCTGGAGAGGAGACTCGCGTCCCTTGGGGCGCATGCCCTCGTGGAGGTCGTGTACCTCATGACGCTGGGCAAGACCCCCAGGACCCCCCAAGACGAGTCAAGAGTCAGCTTCGCCCCGCACCTTTCCAAGGGCGAAGAAGTCATCGACTGGACGAGGCCGGCTCTTCAGATCCACAACCTCGTGAGAGGTCTTTCGCCAAGGCCCGGAGCAGTTACTTATATGGACGGAAAACGTATAAAGATATGGCAAACACGCGTGCATTCCGGACCTTCCAAAGGTTCTTACGCTCCGGGAGCTATAATCGGAGTAGAGGGAGAATCTATACTGGTGCAGTGCGGTGATTCGCCGATCGCCGTCACGGAAGTCCAACCGGAAGGCCGGAGTATCATGAGTGCCGCCGCGTTTCTCATAGGACTTAGGTCAGAAACTCGCGCGTTCGGTGGGAGGGTAGAGACATAATGCTATTTGACCAGGGGTATTTTCTCTTTGTAATTCCGGCAATGATTTTCGCAATGTGGGCCCAGGCCAAGGTCCGGTCCGCGTACAACACTTACTCCCGGCTTCTCTCCCAGAGCGGGCGGACGGCAGTGGAAGTGGCTGCGTCGCTCCTAAGAAACGCCGGGCTTGGCGATGTGAGGATTGAGAGGCAGAGAGGGCACCTTACCGACCATTACGATCCCCGTTCGAGGACCCTCCGGCTCTCGGATTCAACCTACAACAGTGCCTCGGTGGCTGCCATAGCCATTGCCGCCCACGAGGTCGGCCATGCCGTGCAGCATTCCGTGGGCTATGCGCCGCTCGCCATAAGGAACGGGCTGGTCCCGGTCGCCCAATTTACGTCGCAGGCGGCTTTTCCTTTGTTTTTCATCGGGCTCTTCACCAACTCAGGTTTCCTCATGGACCTTGGGCTCCTCTTCTTCCTCGGAGCCGTACTGTTTCAGGCAATAACGCTGCCGGTTGAGTTCAACGCTTCCAGGCGGGCCATGGATATGCTCCAGGTTTCGGGCTATGTGGCGCCGGCCGAAGTGGTGCCGGTAGGCAACATGCTGAACGCTGCGGCCCTTACCTACGTGGCGGGCATGGCCGTGGCGGTTGCCCAGCTCCTAAGGCTCTTGGTTCTCAGAGGCGCCAGGGATAGGGACTGACATTGACTCCCCGGGAAGTGGCTTTCCGAGTTCTGTTGGACGGAGCGGTCGCCTCCCGGGGCGACTATTTCGCGGCCTTGGTAGGAAGCGATAGGTCCCTTGCCGAGCTATTGGTGTCGGGCACGACCAAATGGCTGAGACTCATCGATGAAGTGATCGCCTCGCACGCAAACCGGCGCCTCTCGTCGCTTGACCCTCGCGTCCTCTGGGCGCTCCGGCTGGGCGTATTTCAACTGCTTTTCCTGGGGATTCCGCCTCACGCCTCGGTCTCTACCACGGTCGAACTCTTGCGTCACCGTGGCGAAAAGGGTTTTGTGAACGGCGTCCTCCGTTCCGTGGACCGCCTGAGGGGCCACATCGAGCTGCCCGGAGTGGAAACCGATCCTGTGGGGTACGCGTGTCTACGGTTTTCCTATCCGGAGTGGATAGCACGTCTCTTCATAGAGAGGTTCGGCCTCGGAAGCGGCCTCCGGCTCTGCGAGTTCGGGAACCACCCGGCGCCCATAACTTTGAGGGTAAACGGCCTGAAGACTTCGAGGGACCAGGTTATCCGGCGTTTCGAACGTGAAGGGATTGTTGCCGAACCGGGACCGGTCCCGGGAAGTGTTAGGCTCCTCAAGGGGGCTAGCGTGACCTCCCTGCCGGGCTTTGACGAGGGTGAGTTCGTCGTCCAAGATGCCTCGGCCATGCTCGTTTCTCTCGTGGTTGGCGCAAGGCCGGGTGAGTCCGTGTGGGACGTGTGCGCTGCTCCTGGCGGCAAAACGACGCATCTCGCAGAGATGATGGAGGGTACCGGTACGCTCGTGGCGACGGACATCGACGGTGCGCGGGCGGACATGGTGAAAGAGGCTCTCGCGCGGGCGGGACATACATTCGCGCAGGTACTAGTCGGGGATGCCACCGGGCCCTTACCGGAAGGCGGTGCGTTTAACCTGGGCTTCAACCGTATCTTGCTTGATGCCCCGTGTTCAGGCCTGGGCGTCATACGGCGAAACCCCGACCTCAGGTGGATGAGAAGGGAAAGCGATATACCGTCCATGAGCAGCCGGCAGTCGAGACTCCTCTCTTCGGTCAAGAGGTACTTAAGGAGCGGCGGAGTTCTTGTCTACAGTACTTGTACCCTTACGCGCGAAGAGAATGAGGATACGTGGCTCGAGTTCCTGCGGCACAATGTCGACATGGTCCCGGAAGACCCGGGGGAAGCTTTGGACGCTGAGTCCGCCCGCATGCTGGCTGATTCACCGTTCAGCGGACCGGGCTATCGCTATATCCTGCCGCACCTTTCCGGAAGCGACGGTTTTTTCATCGCAAGAGCCAGGAGGGCCTGAAGTGAACGACGTAGGAGTGCACGACGAGAAACCCAATATCTTTGACCTTACGAGGGAAGAGCTGGCGTTTATCCTGACGGAGCGAGGACACAAACCTTACCGCGCCGGGCAGGTAATGAACTGGGTATATAAGCGCTATGCAGGCTCTTTCCAGGAAATGACCGACCTCCCGAAAGCCCTTAGGGACGATCTGCCAAACTGGGTGGAATTTGGAAGTCTAGAGCTACTCAAGAAGCAGGAAGGAGCAGGAGACCAAGCGAAAAGGTATCTATGGGGCTCCGGCGGAAAACCGCTGGTAGAATCAGTGCTCCTTAAGTACAAGTACGGTCTCACAGGATGCTTATCCACTCAAATAGGGTGCCCGGCAGGATGCGCTTTTTGCGCGTCTCGCCATCTTGGGTATGAGAGAGGTCTCTCCAAAGCAGAGATAGTGGAAGAGTTCATGCGGATGTGCGCGGATGAGAAGTCCCGCATCGGCCGGCTGGTATTCATGGGGACGGGAGAGCCGTTTCTCAACTATGAGAATGTGATGGCCGCGATTGACAAGTTGTGCGATCCCGACGGGTATAACCTTTCCCGCAGGCGGATTACGGTATCGACTGTGGGCATACCCGAGGCGATGAGGGAGTTCGCCAGAGACTCCAGGGGTGTCAGGTTGGCTTTGTCCCTGCACGCGACCAGAGATGGCCTGAGAGACAGGCTGATCCCCCTCAACCGGACGTACCCTATCGGAGAGGTTATGGAGGCCCTCGGGGATTACGCCAGGGCTACGGGGCAGCGAGTTACCGTTGAGTACATGCTCATTTCGGGAGTAAACGACAAGAAAGAGGACGCAAGGGCGCTCGTGGCTCTTGTGGAAGGGATAGACTGTCTGGTAAATCTAATTCCGTGGAACCCCGTGCCCGGCTTACCGTGGGAACGGCCGGACGCGGAAGATGTAAGAGCGTTCAAAGAAGTTCTCGAAAGGAACCGGGTTAAGGTCACTCTACGTCGTAGTCTCGGTGGGAATATTGAGGCGGCGTGCGGACAGCTCAGGCGCGAAATGACAGAGAGAAATAGATAACCTCGCCATAGACGTAGGGGCTTCATGGGAGGGACCGGAGTTGCAGTGGAGCGCTCGAACCTCGCGGGGGCTCGTAAGGCCCGACAACGAGGATGCGTGGAATGTGCAGGCTTTTTCCGAGCGCATATGGTTGGCGATGGTGGCCGACGGGATCGGAGGCTGCGACGCGGGTGAAGTGGCGTCGTCCATCGCCATCAAGCACTGCGGCGATTTCATCCTGACGAACTTCGAGAAGTACCCGCCCAAAGAGCTTCTGACCCAGGCAATGAGATTCGGTAACCATAAGGTACTGCAAGCGGCAGCAGAGACCGGCGCAGCCGGGATGGGGACAACCCTCACCGCGGCGTTGGTCCTAGAGGATGAAAGCAAGCTGTATGTAGGTCACGTGGGGGACAGCCGGGCCTACCTGATCTCCAAGGGAGAGATCCGGCAGGTTACCGAAGACCATTCTCTCGCGGGAGAGCTGGTCCGTAACGGAGCTATTTCCGAGGAAGCAGCCATGAGGCACCCGGCGAGGAACGCACTCACTGCTGCCTTGGGCACGGAGTTCTCCGTGCCCGTTGCGATATATGAGGAAAACCTTTCTCCCGGAGACATTGTGGTATTATGTACTGATGGACTTACCGGCCTTGTGAACTCGAGAGAGATAAGAGACATGGCTTCCGCGATAAGTAGAAAAGAAGTCGCCCAGAAGTTCGTTGATACGGCAAATGAGCGCGGTGGCTACGATAATGTGACAGTTGTGCTGATGTGGCCAGACGTAGGCGGGGCCGCCCAAGGCTAGGAGAGGTGAAATCGGTTGTCACCCGCTGACATCACAGGCAGGAAGGTACTGAACAGGTACAAGATCATAGAGAAGATCGGCGGCGGCGGGATGAGCGTCGTATGGAAAGCTTACGACCTCGTCCTTGACCGTAATGTAGCCCTCAAGGTGCTCCGGCCCGAGATGAGCGAGGACGAGGAGTTCATCCGTCGTTTTCGCCGGGAAGCACAGTCTGTCGCTTCTCTTTCCCATCCGAACATCGTGAACATCTATGATGTTGGCGAAGACCAGGGTCTTTACTTCATCGTGATGGAGCTCATAGAAGGCGAGACCCTGAGAGACAAACTTAAGAGAGAAGGAGCCCTGGACCCTGCCGAGGCGCTGGAGATAGCCTCTCAGATATGCGAAGCGCTATCCCACGCTCACGCGCGAAGGATCATCCACCGGGATATAAAGCCCCAGAACATCCTCATCATGAAGAACGGCCACGTGAAGGTAGCCGATTTCGGAATCGCCCGGGCGCTCGGGGCCATCTCAACCACGTCCAGAGACCTGGTGGTTGGGTCGGCGCCGTACCTAAGTCCTGAACAGGCAAAAAACGGTCTGGTCTCAAACCGTTCCGATATATATTCGCTGGGAGTTGTCCTCTTTGAAATGCTGACCGGCAAGCAGCCGTTTGCCGGAGACAGCCCGGTCGCGGTCGCATTGCAGCACGTGCAGGCTGAGGCGCCGCCTATACGCGAGATAAAGCCGTCTTTACCTGAAGCGGTCGCCAATCTTGTGGCGAAAGCCTTGAGAAAGAACCCGGAGGAAAGGTTTTCTTCAGTTGATGAAATGAGGCAGGAGATGAGGTCTATCCTCGCCGAGGGACTTGCGGACGCATCCTCCCGGGTGGCAGATCGAGATGTCCCGGTTCTTGGAGGGCGAGGGTCGCACGAGGAGGCTGACGTTGTGGCACGGCCACAGAAGAAGAGGCGGGGGCTTTCATTAGGCACCAAGGTTTTCTTGACCGTGACGGTGATTGCTCTCGCGATGGGCCTATACGCACTAAAGCTTTTCAATGATTGGATGAACGTTCCACTGGTCACGGTCCCCGAGCTTGCCAACAAGCCCTTTGACCAAGCCCAGGAAGAGTGCAGGCTGCTGGGGCTCCCGCTCATGATCTCGGGGTGGAGAAACGACCCCGAGGTGCCGGCCAACGTAATTATCTCTCAAAGCCCGCTTGCGGGAGAACAAGTGAAACAGGGTAGGGAAGTATGGGTCCTCGTCTCCAAGGGGCAGGACCTGGCCACCATCCCCAATGTTGAGAGGATGACCCTCAAAGAGGCGTCCATTGAGCTCCAGAACGCGGATGTGTCTATGGGTAACGTAACCCGCATGTACCATGAGGAGATAGAGAAAGACCGCGTGATCAGTCAGAACCCCAAGGCCGGGCTCCAAGTACCCAAGAACACGGTGGTCGACTTGGTCGTGTCTCAAGGACCGGAGCCTAAGACCGCCAAGATGCCTAATGTTATGGGTAAGATGTTGGATGAAGCCAAGGAGATTCTCGAAGATGCGCTGCTCGGTGTCGGGTCTGTCAACTACCAAGCATCGGTGTATCCGGAAGGCACGGTCATAGGGCAGGACCCGCCGCCGGGGACCGAAGTCCCGTATCAGTTCAAGGTATCGCTCACCGTAAGCGGGAGTACCGGCTCGGCGAAGCACCGGTTCGTGAAGACTTTCAGGGTGCCGGAGGACTACGCGGGTGATACCAGGTTGGTCCGGGTTGTGATCACCGTGAGAGACGATCTGGGAGAAAGGGTTGTGTATGACAGGTTGGTACAGCCTGAAGTGGAGCAGACGGTGCAGTTCATGTGGGAAGGCACCCAGGCGACCGTGATTACCGATATGGGCGGAAAGAAGTCTTATGAAACGATAAGGCCGTAGTGTGAGGTGTTGTCACGGAATTGGAGGGCAGGGTAACTGCTGTTCATTCGTCCTACTGCTTGGTTTGGGCCGGAGAAAGCACGGTCCGGTGCTCCTTGCGGGGGCGCCTTAGGCACTTGAGCGCCCAGGTTACCGCCGGCGATCTTGTTAGGGTCAGCCGTAGAGACGGCGAGTATCTCATTGAGGAAATCCTGCCGCGGAAGAACTTCCTTATCCGCCCCCCTGTCGCAAACGTCGACCTTGTCGTCGTGGTGACTGCCGTTACACATCCCCCAATCGATCTCACCTATATAGACCGCATCCTTGTGCACCTTGAGAGCCAGGACATCGACGCGGTCATGTGCTTTAACAAGGCGGATATAGAGGACCCGGCTGAGGTCCGGCGCCTTGAGGACATCTACCGTAAGGCAGGATATGACGTGGTCGTCACGTCAGCCCTGAGCGGCGAAGGCATCTCGGAACTGGTCGGAAAGATGAAAGGGAGCAACGTGGTCCTGGCCGGGGCAAGCGGGGTCGGGAAGTCGAAGATACTGTCCGCCATCACGCAGGAAGAGATCTCTACCGGCCGCCTTTCGAAGATCCGGCGGGGAAGACATACGACAAAGGGAGTCACCCTGTATCCTGTCCAAGGTGGCGCGTTCATCGCCGATACTCCGGGGTTCTCAAGACTTAACGTCGTCGAGTGTGAGCCTTTCACACTGGCTTACTACTACAGGGAGATGATGGACCTGGCGCCTCTCTGTCACTTTCCGAGGTGCCTGCACAAGACCGAGGATTCTTGCGCGGTGAGAGAGGCGCTTTCGGAGGGCAGGATTGCTCCGGAGAGGTATGAAACTTACCTTGCGCTCTTGGATGAATGCCTTGAGAGGGAGAAACACAAGTATGAGTAACGTCAAAGTGGCTCCGTCGCTCCTTTCCGCCGACCCGGCGAACCTGGCGGCCGATGTGATCTCAGTGAAAGACGCGGGAGCGGACCTTTTGCACTTGGACATAATGGACGGGCACTTCGTACCGAACCTCACCTATGGACCGCAAGTGGCGGAAAGCCTCACCCGTTTCGGCGTTCCCCTGGATGTTCACCTGATGGTGGACAACCCGGAAAGGATAGTGCCGCTTTTCCTCCCGTACGCTTCTTACCTGACGGTCCATGTAGAGGCGGCTCCTCACCTTCACAGGATTCTCCAGAGCATCAAAGACCGCGGCGTGAAGGCAGGAGTGGCTCTGAACCCTGCCACCCCGCCCGAAACCATTTCTTACGTGACGGATTTGGTCGACCTCGTGGTGGTAATGGCCGTGAACCCCGGATGGGGCGGCCAGAAGTGCTTAACCGGCATGGAGCGCAAAGTAAGGGCCGTGAAAGGTATCGCCCTGTCCTCCGGGCGTGACATAGACATCGAGGTGGACGGCGGGGTTACCCACGAGAACGCAGGGCTTTTTGTCTCCGCAGGGGCGACAATTCTCGTTTCAGGTAGCTATCTTTTCAAGGCTCCCGACAGACGAAACGCCATAATTGCCCTAAGAGAGAGCACCGCTTAGTTCCCCTGAATATACTTTACTGAGTTTCGCGGGAAGAAGCGGGGATGTCATGCGGTTCAGGTCCGGATCTTCCAAGAAAAGGCTCTACATTTGGGCGCTTATGGGAATAGCCGGGGCCGTCATTCTCCTCATTTCATTGCCCTCATGGGTCATCCTCGCGCTGGTGGGCGCCGGGCTTATCGCCGGTGCTTTCTACGGGTATAAGAGCGGACTGTGAGAGGGGGGCTTTGGAAATGAAGGTGCGCGTTATGAAGGTCCCCAGGCCGCTCTCAAAGATTGTGAGAGCGATCTTAGGGCTTTTCGGCATAAGGTGAATACTCTTCGACCGGCAAGAGTTTCACGGAAAGCTGCCGGACGAGGCTTCAGGGTCAAAGCACGAACGGGTTTTCACAGGCGGAAGAAGTCAAAACACCTCTCCGAAAAGGGGAGGTGTTCCTCTTGCTCCCGGCCTTATAGGATGGGCTTAGGCCTCGGATACCTTTCTTGCCTTTACGGCTCTCTTGACCTTGCCGGAACGGAGGCAAGCGGTGCAAGCGTAGACTCTCTTGGCGTGGCCGTCTACAATGGCACGGACCCTCTGGATGTTGGGAGCAAACGTCCTCTTCGTCTTGATATTCGAGTGACTCACGCGGTTTCCGACCGACTTGGCCTTGCCGCAGATTTCACACCTGGCCACCAGAAAAACCTCCTTGCGGGACTTACGTATGACCTTAGCATTGTAGCATAGGAAAATAGGGAGGAAAAGCGGATAATCATCTAGAAGTTGGTGTGACCTCGCAAGCGAAGGAGGGTGGCAATGCCTCAGCTGACCGGTAAAGA
Organism: Candidatus Fermentithermobacillaceae bacterium; assembly: GCA_012842425.1. Lineage (GTDB taxonomy): Bacteria > Bacillota > Sulfobacillia > Fermentithermobacillales > Fermentithermobacillaceae > UBA3951. The sequence goes on from DUSU01000001.1 coordinate 39,475, forward strand.
GGTAGAGACGAAACTGGGACGTCTTGTCCTCTCGGAAGAAGCCATCGCTACCATCGCGGGGGCAGCGGCTACCGAGTGCTACGGTGTCGTGGGAATGGCGGGGCGTAGAATGGTCGACGGGATCGCGGAACTCCTGGGAAAAGAGAACCTGTCCAAGGGTGTCTCGGTGTCAATTGAGGGCGATCTCGTTTACATCGACTTGTCGGTAGTTGTAGGTTACGGAGTGAAGATCTCTGAGGTCGCCCGCATGGTTGTGGAAAAGGTGAGGTATACCGTTGAAAATGTGACGGGCCTCAAGGTCAAGAAGGTAACGGTAAACGTGCAAGGAATCAGGCTTCAAGGGAGCTCGGGGAGTTGATCATGGCCCATAGTGTTCTAGATGGTGACGTTTTTCGGAGTTTGGTCCTAAGCGCCAGTTCATATCTGGGCGCTCGCAAGAAGGAAGTTGATTCCCTGAATGTCTTTCCGGTGCCCGACGGGGACACAGGGACGAATATGTACCTCACTCTCTCGTCTGCGGCCCAGGCGATATCCGACCGGCGGGGGCTCACTCTAGGCGAGGCCTCTGAGATGGCAAGTCACGGCGCCCTCATGGGCGCCCGGGGAAATTCGGGCGTAATCCTCTCCCAAATACTGCGCGGTATTGCGACGTGTTTCTCCGGCCGGGAGAGCGTTTCGGCTTCGGAGATATGCCGCGCTCTTGACCAGGCAGTCGCCACCGCCTATAAGGCCGTTATGAAGCCCGTCGAGGGGACCATCCTAACCGTACTCCGGGGTCTCCGGGACGGGGCTTCCGCGGCGGCTTCGTCCAAAGACCTCTCGGTCATTCTGGACTCTGGGCTCAAGGAAGCCAAGGCGGTGTTGGAGCGCACTCCTGAGATGCTCCCTGTCCTTAAGCAGGCGGGAGTGGTGGATGCAGGCGGCAAGGGTCTGGTTTTTATCGTGGAAGGTTTCTTGGAAGGGCTGTCATCCCAAGGCGTGAGGGAGATCGCCGTGGGCGAAAACCAGGTCGCTTTCCCGGAGCCTCCCAAGGAAGGGTTCAGGGTCGAGGAGCTAGAGACGGCGGACATCAGGTTTCCCTACGACACCCAACTCCTGGTGGCCCTTCGCGGCTCCAGTCCAAACCTTTTGCGCGAGGACCTCATGCCGCTCGGAGATTCCCTTTTGGTAGTGGGATCCGAGGAGCTCGCCAGGGTGCACATCCACACGGATAGGCCCGGTGAAGTGCTCACCGTGTGCCTCAAGCACGGCACTTTGTCCAACGTTACGATAGACAACATGGTGGAGCAATCGCAGGCGATGGCCCAAGCGGTCTCCGGCGGCTCGGCAGTGTTGGACTCCGTGGGCGAAGTCGCGAGGGTCGTGAACGGAATACCCTCTGCGGGTTCGTTCCTCATGCCCCCGGTGCAAGCTCCCGCGCAGGCCGTAAAGGACGTAGGCATAGTCTCCGTCGCGACCGGTCCGGGGCTTAAGGAGATTATGAAAAGCCTTGGATCCGACCTGGTCATCGACGGCGGCACCACCATGAACCCGTCAACCGCAGAACTGGCGGCAGCGGTGAAGACCGTCGCAGCCAAAAAGATCATCTTCCTCCCAAACAACGGGAACATCTTCTTGGCAGCCAAGCAGGCCAAGAAGCTTACCGGCCGCAACATGTACATCATTCCGTCCAAGACCATTCCTCAAGGGATATCGGCCCTTTTGTCCCTTAACCTAAACGAAGATATGGGACAGAACTTGAAAAGGGCCAGCAAGGCCTTGAAGCGGGTCAAGACGGGCGAAGTGACCTATGCCGCCCGCAGTGGGAAGTTCGGCCGGCACGTCATGAACCAGGGCGACATCCTTGGGCTTATCGAAGGCAAAGTAGAGCTGGTTGGTAAGGACCCGACGGTGGCCCTCAAAGAGATAGTTACGCGCATGGTCAAGAAAAACGATGAAATAGTGACGGTGTACTGGGGCCTGGATATCAGCGAAGAAACGGCGCTGAAGGCGAGGGAAGACCTGGAGAAGATGCTGGGCGGCTCTGTTGAGCTTGAGTTCCATAGCGGGGGCCAACCGCTCTATTACTACATCATCTCGGTGGAATGACTGAGGGATGAGTCCGTCACTGGACGATTCAGTGAGGTATGTGAAGGGCGTGGGCCCGCGTAGGGCCGAGCTCCTCAATGAGCTCGGAGTCTGTACGGCCCGAGATCTGCTCGACCATTTTCCCTTCCGGATCGACGACTTCTCACGGGTTCTACCCATGGGACTCATCATTCCGGGTTCGGAAGTAACCGTGCAGGGCAAAGTTGTCTCCGCCGGCTTTGTGCATAGTACCAGGGGAAAAGCCTTCCGCGTGTGCATATCCGACGGTACCGGAGTGCTCTATCTCGTCTGGTACAACATGCCCTACATGTACCGGAGCTTCCGCCCGGGCCTTTCGGTCGCGGCTTCGGGGAAAGTTGAGTGGCGGAGAGGAAGCTTCGAGATCGCCCACCCGATCTGGCGGGAGAGCGGTACTCCCAGCGAAAAGGGGCCGGTCATCCCCGTCTACCACGCGACTCAAGGCCTTACTTCCCAAAGCCTTCACTCGATCATTAAAGAGGCCCTGAAAGTGTACGTTCCTTACATAAGGCCCCTTATTCCCAAGTCGGTTTTGGACAAGCACGGCCTCTTAAGTGAGGTCCAGGCTTACAAGGCGATCCACAACCCCGACTCACCTGATATTTGGGAAAAGGCGCGTCGCACATTTGCCTTTAGAGAGATACTGAGCCTTCAGATCGGGCTTCTCTCGATGAAAGCCGAGGTAGAGAAAGCTCCTTCTCCTCAGGCGTTCACGAGATTTGACAAGGCCCAGGCGTTCTTGAGAGACCTGCCGTTCCGGCTCACACCTGCCCAACAGCGGGCCATACAGGACATAGGACGCGACCTCACTTCCGGGCGGACCATGAACAGGTTGCTCCAGGGCGATGTAGGAAGCGGAAAGACCGTCGTAGCCATGTGGGGGCTACTCTCGGCGGTGGAAAACGGGTGGCAGGGAGCCCTCATGGCTCCGACCGAAGTCCTCGCGACGCAGCATTACAAGACTTTCTCCGAGCTTCTGGGAAGCAGGGCGCGGATAGGTTTTCTTTCGGGATCCACGCGGAAGAGCGATAGGGAGTCCACACTAGAGAGACTTGAGTCGGGCGAGATAGACATCCTGATAGGCACCCATGCTCTCCTTAGCCCGGAGGTCAAGTGGCGGAACCTCGGCTTGGTGGTTACGGATGAGCAGCACCGCTTCGGGGTCAAGGAGCGGCTAAAGCTCACCTCGGGCCATGAGATACTTCCCCATATGTTGGTGGTAAGCGCGACGCCGATCCCGCGTTCACTTGCCCTTACGCTGTACGGCGACCTAGACGTGTCGATCATGGACTCAATGCCTGAGGGTAGGTCTCCTGTTGCGACCAGGTGTGTAGGCCGGTCCGGGCGAGACCTGGCTTACAGGGCGCTAAAGGAGGAACTCTCAAAAGGGAGGCAAGCTTTTGTCGTTTGCCCGCTCATAACTGAAGGGAAAACTGACAGAAGGGCTGCTTCCATAGTGAAAGAGGAACTTGAGAAAGGGCATCTCAAGGGAAGCATCTTGGGTCTCATTCACGGCAGCTTGTCCAAAAACGAAATAAACGAAACCATGTCAAGGTTTGTCGCAGGAGAGATCCAGGTGCTGGTGGCTACGACCGTTGTGGAAGTGGGCATTGACGTCCCCAACGCCACGGTCATGGTCGTGGAAGACGCCGATTCCTTTGGGCTCGCCACATTGCACCAGCTAAGGGGCCGGGTGGGCCGAGGTAAGCACCCTTCTGTGTGCTTTCTTATAGCGTCAACGGATTCGGGTCTCAGGCGACTCAAGGCTCTGGAGAAAATAAGCGATGGATTTGAAGTTGCCGAGATGGACCTCAGGGAAAGAGGTCCGGGCCAGTTCTTTGGGACCGCCCAACACGGAGTCCCGGATACCAAACTGGCCGAACTGGGGGTTTCTCTGGATGTTGTCGCCAGGGCTCGGGAAGAAGCCAAAGAGATGCTCTCTCTCGTGGAGTCTGGTTTTGCCCCGCCGGAGATCAGGGAGACCGTGGAGCGTATACGACGTAGATTCGGTGACCCGCTGGAGTACGGTCGCTCTCGCTAATGTTTTCTGACGCTCTTGTCTGTTAAACTTAACATAAAAAAGCCACAACATCCCAGCATGAAGCCTTCTGAAGTGAACATAATAACGTTCGACAGGAGGTGACATGAATGGGAACCGGGCAGAAGCGTAACATCGCAGTCGTGCCTCAGGCTCGTGCGGCCCTCGACGCCTTTAGGAACGAGATAGCCAACGAGCTGGGCATCCAGCCCCCGGGTGGCTACTGGGGCGACATTCCGTCCCGTACCTGCGGTGCCGTTGGTGGGCACATGGTCAGGCGGATGATCGAGCTCGCAGAGCAGAGCCTGTCGCAGGGTAGATTCCCCGCCGCGGGAGCCCAACAGCAGCAGAGGCAGTTCTAAGTGAGCGGCCTGTGCGCCATGGATTGTAGTGAGAACGTAATTCGCGCAGTGTAGTCGAACCCAGAGCAGTTCAGAAGTCGCAAAGGGGGCGGGGAATCCCGCCCCCTTTGGAATACTTTTGGCACGGTTTTTACGCGCGAGCCGTTCGCGTGCCCTCCGCCCCCGCGAGGAACTAGGCAGGAGCTTTTGGGGGCGCCTAGAAATAGGTGCTCGGGTGAGAAGCATGGCGGTACTGGAGTACATCCGCTTGACCCCCGAGCTTCTTCAGGGGCTTCCGCGGGATTCCACAGTTTTCACGATCGTCGTGAGTCCGATTGAGGTCCACGGTCAGCACCTACCGTTCGGCACCGATATTTACATAGCCGAAGCCGTCAGGGACAGGGTGTTGAGCGCTCTCGAGGAAAACAGGCCGGAGGTCTGCTTCGTGAGCCTCCCGCACCTTTACTGCGGGTCCGACGCGCTCCCCTATCCGGGTTCACTATCTGTGAACGCCACGGCACTCGAAGGTGTCCTGACGGACTACTGCAAAGGCCTGGCCAAACAAGGTTTCAAATACCTCGTGGTATTCGATAACCACGGAGGTCCAAGACACCATCTCGCGATCTCCAGCGCGGCCCGAAGAGCATGGAGGAAGTGGAGATTCCAACTCATCGATCCTTTCATCGACATATACCGCCGCATGATCGTCCACGACCCGGAACTCCTCTCCATGACGGGCCTACGGCCTGCCGAGTGCGGCGATGACGCGGACAACCACGCGGGGACCAACGAGACGTCGCTCATGATGGCCGTGTGTCCGGAGCTGGTCTTGCGCGACGTGCGAGAGGTTAAAGCCGCGCACCCCCCGAAGCTCTCAGGAGCCGCGAAAATCGTGGACGGACTCGGTCGTCTCGTCGAGGCTCTAGGCGGGAAGCGAACCGGAGCCGACCTCAGGCACCTGGCCCAGGCTATCGCGTGGACGGGGCAGGACGGGTTCCTGCCGTACATGGGAGCCCCGGCCCTCGCCAGTAAGGAAGCCGGCGAGGCGATGCTTGGAGCGCACGTTAAGATCTCGGTGAGGCTAATAGAAAAGGCCCTCTCCGGTGAAGACGCAAGGCCCGTTGCCATCCTTGAGGCTCTTTCGCTCTTGCGCCGTGTGCCGGAGTGAGCCCGAGGGTCTCCTACGTTCAGACGGGATAGCCTTACTGGAGGTAGTCGAGCATTTCCTCTTCGCTTATCGCCGGCTGGGTGGCTTTGTTGAGTGCGCTCGCCAGGAGCTTCGACATCTCCATGATCTCGACGTCGATGTCCTTAGTAGTAACCATTAGGTCGCGGAGTTCCTGTCCGAGGAAGTCCCCCACCGAGTCGAGCGTTGCTCTTGCGTGCGGGTTAAACCTTTGAAAATAAGCATCGAGCGCGTCCATGGCTATGGCAGCGCCGGATACAACCGTCGGTATTCCGATGGCTATGACCGGGATACCTAGGGTCTCCTGGTTTATGCCGGGTCTCTTGTTTCCAACGCCTGATCCCGGCTGGATCCCGGTGTCGGCGATCTGGATGGTTGTAAGGAGCCTCGAGGGCGACCGCGCGGCCAGTGCGTCTACCGTGATCACCAGTTCCGGCCGTACCTGTTCGACGATACCCCTCACGATATCAATTGTCTCCATGCCTGTGATGCCCAAGACTCCGGGGGATATGGCGGCTACCGGGTTAAGCCGTCCACCTAGCTCTTGAGGCAAGTGCTCGCGGATATTCCTGGTAATCATGAGTTGTGAGACCACTCGGGGGCCTAGGGCGTCCGGGGTGGCCTGCCAGTTGCCGAGTCCCACGATGAGGACATCGTTCTGCCTTGGAAGCCCTGCGAGCTCAGAGAGCTCGGCCGCGATTATGCCTGCCACATGTTTGAGCGTTTCCCTGCTCCGGAACCTAAGGGCTGGGCACTCCAGTGTGAAGTACCTCCCGGGCGGTTTCCCGATTTGGGCGCCGGCCTGAGGAGTGTGTACAGAGACCCTGGTGATCTTGATGCCGTCCATTTCCTCTTCGCGAACGTCCATTCCGGGGATCTGCTGCCCGGCCCGGGACGTTGCGATGGTGGCGCGCTCCAGCGCCAAGTCCGTCCGTTCATTGTCGCTTCGGAACAAAATGTGTCCCCCCGAGCTTAAGGGTTTGGGATTTCATTCGACATCCCAGTGCTATACTACCCAGAGAACAGGGCAGTATATGACACTATCCACGAGGGGGACGGTCCGTGAAGATAGTCCCGCTTCTAATCGCCGCTCTGGCCGGAGCTTCCATGGCCGTGCAGGGCGCTTTCAACGCGGTCTTGGGCAAAAAGGCAGGTTCATTTGAGGCTTCGTTCATCGTGCATGTGATCGGAGCCGTCCTGCTTGGAGGGCTTCTTGCTGTAGGAATGGGCCAAGGAGGGCTGCGCAAGGCCTTGGAAGCGCCTTGGTGGAGCTTCCTCGGCGGTCCTCTCAGCGTACTCATCATCTGGGGCGTCTTGACCAGCGTAGGGCAGATCGGAGTATCCAACGCCAACACCGCAATAGTGGCGGCCCAGATAGTCACGGCCATCATCCTTGACTGCCTGGGCGTGACGGGTGAGAAGGTTAGCATTGGCTGGATGAAGATTGTCGGCGCCGTCCTCTTTATCGCAGGAGTCTACTTTCTTCTACGAGATACTCAGTGAACGCAACGGCTCCCTGTATCTCTTATCCGCGCTTCCCATGGATGTCTCCGTCAACGTTTTCGGGCCGGATTTTCCGACTTGTGTTTCCTTCACGAGACCTTGTCGTGATAGGATGTTCTGCAGAAGGTTTTCCAGGACGGCTCGTAGAAGCCGACTTCCTTGGTAGAAAAAAACGCCGCTTCTTTTCGGAAGCGGCATTGGGAGAGGAGAAACCGGAGGAAGAGCCTGCTTCGGTCGATCTAACGATCGAGCCTCGACTCTCGTGAGTAAGTATGGACCCGAGACGGGTTTCTTATGCAGAATGTAAGAGGATTTCACGACGAAGGAAGGATTTCTGTTGAAGGCCGTTTATCCGGGTAGTTTCGATCCGCTTACCAACGGGCACCTCGATATCATAAGGCGTGCCGCAAAGTCATTTGAGCACCTTTTTGTTGTAGTGTTCGACAATTCCGCAAAGAAGTGCTTATTCAGCGTCGAAGAGCGCATCGCCATGATAAGCGAAGCGGTGAGCGATATCCCCAACGTGACTGTTGATTCGTCATCGGGTCTACTCGTTGAATATGCCAAGAAGCGCGGCGTCGGGGTCATAGTGAAAGGGTTGAGGGCGGTTTCTGATTTTGATTACGAATTCAAGATGGCCCTTATGAACAAGAAACTCGCACCTGAGCTCGAGACCTTCTTCATGATGACCTCGCTCAAATACTTGTACCTTAGTTCCAGTCTTGTGAAAGAAGTGGCGTCCTACGGCGGGTGCATCAGGGATCTGGTGCCTCCCACCGTTGAGGCGCGCCTTTTCAATAAGCTCAAAGAGAAGTCCGGAGACGATATCTAGGAGGCGAGGTGCTCAGCGTGGACGTTCTGGCTTTGCTGGACAAACTGGATGCTTATCTCTCGGAATGCTCGAGGGTTCCCCTCATGGGGAAACTCCTTGTGGATGAGGAGGAGGTATTCGCGATCATCGACGACCTCCGGGCTCAGATCCCACATGAACTCGAGCAGGCCAAGTGGCTTCTAAAGGAACGGGAGAGGATCCTCCAGGAAGCAAGGAAAGAAGCCGAAGACATACTGAAGGACGCCCAAGGACAGATAGCGACCTTGGCCAGTGAATCGGTCATAGCCAAGGAAGCCCGGGTACAGGCCGAGGAACTGATGACAAGGGCAAAAGAAGTAGCCAGGGAGATCAACCTCGGGGCCAGAGAGTACGCGGATGAGCTCATGAAGGCGGTCGAAGACTCTATCCTGGATATCCTCGAGCGTGTCCGCGAGGGCCGGCGCGAGCTCCAGGTGGAAAGAGAGCCCGCGGCGTCGAAATCCATGGACCTCTCCGGCGATGAGGACTCCCTTGACGAGGAAGACGACGATTCTTTCTTCGACGACGAAGAAGAGGAAGAGGAGCCTTCCCGCGGGGGAAAACGCAGGAAGAAGTAAGAACAAACAATTGGTATAGAAAAGACGCGGGAACCCGAGCGCAGTGAGGACGCTCAGGTTCTCTTTTTTCCGTAAGCCTCTCTGGCCGCCGAAATCACAAGGGATACGAACGCTACGGCCGCCAGGCAGACTAGGCCCGTAGTGGTTGCCGTCCCTATGCTCCTAAGCCATGCCATTGAGCCGGCCGGCACGTAGGGTTCGAAAGCAGGCAGTGACCAGCGGGCGGCATGGGGTCTCATGAAAAGGACCGTGAAGAAGGCCGCCATTATGCCTTGGAAGAACCTGGCGAAAGCATAGGGCAGTACTGACAGGCCTGACGGCTGCGTCACTGCGGCGACCTGAGCTAGGACGCTGAGCCCGCTCCATGCGATAATTGCGCTCGCGGCTGCGACCCTGGCTACAAAGGGGGCTTCGGCTTGGCTCGCCATGGACGTGCCGATGGTTATCTCGAAGAAGCCGCTGACCAGTGGCTCGTGGAGTGCCTTTGGTATCAGGGAATCAGGAACGACCCTGGATATTGCAAGCGATATTGCGTCCGTCACTCCCGCGATTCTCAAGAGCTCGAAGATGACCGAGAAGAGCACTATGAAGCCCAAGATCGATAGGAGCGTGTTGATTGACTGGGTGACCGCGTCTCCCAGGAGCTCACCGAAAGGTTTTCCTTTTTCGCGCTGGGCCTTTCTCATGGCGCTGTAGGCGCGGACTAGGATGAAGGAGCCTTCAGACTTGAGCGGAGGGGTCTTCTCTGACCGCAGCTTCCAGAACCGCATCCCAAACCCCACCAACAGTGCAGACAGGTAGTGAGCGGCTATGATGATCCCGGCCAGATCGGCCCTCTTGAACATGCCCACTGCTACGGCCCCGGTCATGAAGAGGGGATCAGATGTGTTGCAAAAGCACATGAGGCGCTCGGCCTCGGTCTTGTTGGCAAGTCCCTCGTCTTTAAGGCGGGCAGAAAGCGCGGCGCCCAGCGGGTAGCCTGAGGCTATCCCCATCGCCATAGTGAAAGACCCGGCTCCTGGCACGTTGAAAATGGGGCGCATTATCGGCTGGCACAGAACCGCCATGAAATGGACGACGCCCAGTCTCATCAGCAGTTCGGCCGCTATGAAGAAGGGGAGAAGTGCAGGTAGTACTACATCCCACCACACCTTGAGTCCCCGCTCGGCCGCGCTAAATGAAGGCTCAGGGTAGAGGATCATAGAGGCCGCCAGTACGACAACCATGAGGGCGAGGCTCAGGGCAGACAGGGAGTCTTTTCTCACTTTACGGATTAGAACGATTCCGCCCACTACTCCCGCGATGAGAACGAGCGCCTTGAAATCCATCGTTTAGCCTCCTTCGTCCGCTCTAATCTATATGCCGGAGAAGCAGGGTAATACGACGTCCGGCGAGATCACCTCCGTGACTTCCCCGCGAGGGCCTTATCCAGTGACGATTATGCAGGGGCGGATGGAGCCGGCAGCGCGGGTCCGCTGCCCGGCTCCTGTCAACGGACAGTGATTATGTCACCCTGAAAGGCGTTAACTAGACTGTGATAATGTCACCCTCTTTTTTGGGTTGGGGGCAGCGTGGCTGCCCCCTCCGTCTTCAGTCGAGCAGACTGCTC
>DUSU01000018.1 GCA_012842425.1 Candidatus Fermentithermobacillaceae bacterium
CGGAGCAGGGTGACGCCCGGGGTTACGCCGGGGAGGTCCTCTCCGGGGATCCCCATGGTCTGGTCCTTGTGGGAGCCGATGGCCACGAAGATGGCGTCATGCTTGCTCCTCAAGTCTTCCCATGAGATGTCCTTGCACACTCTGACACCGGTCTTGACCTCGACACCCAGCGCCGTGATGGTCTCGATGTCTTTGGCCAGGTTCTTCTTGGGGAGTCTGTACTCGGGGATACCAACCGCCAGCATGCCGCCCAAGACCGGGAGAGCTTCGTATATTGTCACCGAGTGCCCCTGGAGGGCGAGGTAGTAAGCGGCCGTAAGTCCGGCCGGGCCACCGCCGACGATTCCCACTTTCTTGCCCGTCGCGTCTTTCCTGGCGGCCTTGGGCTTCTTGCCGTTCAGGCTTACAGCATAATCGGCCGCGAACCGCTTGAGCTCCCTTATTGCGAGAGGATCATCCAGCTGCGCCCTGCGGCACTTTGACTCGCACGGATGGTTGCACACCCTGCCGCATACTACCGGAAGCGGGTTCTCGCGCATGATCTCCTCATAGGCCTCGGCGTACCGGCCCTGCCTGATGAGGTCGATGTAGATGGGAACGTCTACTCCGGCCGGGCAAGTGTTCTGGCAAGGAGCGTCAAAGAGGGCGGCGCATACCGACGCGGGGCACTTCTTATCCCTGATATGCGTCTCGTACTCCTCGCGGAAGTACTTGATGGTCGAAAGCACGGGGTTGGGAGCGCTCTGGCCTAGACCACAGAGAGCAGTCTGCTTGATGGTCTCGCCGAGTTCCAGGAGAAGCTCGATGTCGCCTTCCTTGCCCTCGCCCCTCGAGATCCGCTTCAGGATGTCAAGCATCTCTTTCGTACCGATGCGGCACGGAGCGCACTTGCCGCACGACTCGGACTGGACAAACTCCAGGAAGAACTTCGCCAGGTCGACCATGCAGGTATCTTCATCCATTACGATGAAGCCGCCCGAACCCATGATGGTTCCGAGTTCGGCCAGCGATTCGTAGTCCACCGGAGTGTTGAGGTACTGGGCCGGGATGCAGCCGCCCGACGGACCGCCGGTCTGGACGGCCTTGAACTTCTTCTGCGGATTTGAGAGGCCGCCACCGATGTCGAACACGATCTCTCCGATGGTCGTGCCCATGGGAACCTCGGCTAGGCCGTTGTTGTTGATCTTGCCTGCCAGGGCGAACACCTTGGTACCCTTGGACTTCTCGGTGCCCATGGCGGCGAACCATTCGGGACCCTTCCTTACGATGGTCGGTACGTTGGCGTAAGTCTCCACGTTGTTGATGACGGTAGGTTTACCCCAGAGCCCCGAGGTGGCGGGGAACGGCGGTCTGGGTCTCGGCTCGCCGCGCCGGCCCATGACCGAGTTCATGAGTGCCGTCTCTTCTCCGCAGACGAAAGCTCCCGCGCCGAGGCGGACTTCGATGTCGAAATCAAACCCGCTGCCGAGTATGTTCTTTCCCAACAGACCCTTCTCGCGGGCCTGCTTGATCGCTCCGTTGAGCCTGTCAACGGCAAGGGGGTACTCGGCCCTGATATAGACAAACCCGCGGGACGCGCCTACCGCATAGCCCGCAATGGTCATGCCTTCCAGCACTCTATGGGGATCGCCCTCGATGGTGGAGCGGTCCATGAACGCTCCGGGGTCGCCCTCGTCGGCGTTGCACAAGACATATTTGGGTGACCCTTCGGCTTTGGCCGTGAACTCCCACTTGAGTCCGGTGGGGAAGCCCGCGCCGCCGCGGCCCCTTAGGCCCGACTTCTTCACCAGCTCAACGACCTCTTCGGGCTTCATGGTCAGGACTTTGCCGAGAGCGAAATAGCCGTCTCGAGCAATGTACTCCTCAATGGACTCGGGGTTGATGATGCCGCAGTTCTCGAGGACTATCCTTGTCTGCTTCTTGAAGAAGGGTATGTCCTCAAAGTCAACTACCGACGCCTTGGTCTCCGGTTCCCGGTAGAGGAGCCGTTCGAGGACGCGGCCCTTGATGAGGTGCTCTTCCACGAACTCGGGAACATCTTCCCGCTGGATGCCGCAGTAGAAGACTCCCTCCGGGTAGACCATCACGTTGGGTCCAAAGCGGCAGAAACCGAAACAACCGGTCGGAATGACTCTTACTTCTTTATCCAGACCTCTATTGGCAATCTCCTGCTCCAGTGCATCTTTGAGAGGAAGGCTGCCCGAGGCCTGGCATCCGGTTCCCGAACATACTAGGACGTGACTGCGATAGAACTCCATTGGGCCTCTCCTCTCTACTCATCTTCTTTCCGGATGTTGATAACCCAGTCGTCGACGACCTTGCGGTTCACCAGGTGAGAGGCAACTATCTGTCTCGCCCTGGATACGTCCACGTTGCCGTACACAACTCTGGGTTCACCGGGAATGTGGACTTCAACGATCGGTTCCTTGGCGCAGAGCCCGATGCACCCGGTCTCGGTGATGGTGACATCAAGCTTCTGCCGCTTCTTCAGTTCGTCGATGATGGCCAGCATGGTCTCTCGCGCCCCGGCCGCTATCCCGCACGTACCCATGCCTACGGTGACGCGGGGAGATCCCGAGGAAGACCGGACTCTCATATCCGCGAGAGCCTGCTCTTTCACCCGTTCCAAATCTTTGATGGACTTCAACCAATAACGCCTCCTCCGTCGGGCCGGAAGCCGGCTCCTGCCAGACCGGCCCGCATTCTCTTCTCGGCTAAGCTGAGCAAGGCAATCTGGCCTAGGGTCTCTTTCTCCTCTTGAGAGAACAGCTGGGAACTGGTCATGCTGAACGTGCCCTGATCTCCCGCATACTCAAATGAGAGCTCTATGTCCGGGTTCCCGGCCATGAAAGAGACAAGCGTAGCCGGGATATCGCCGAGAGGCTGTCTGTCCGGGTGCGACAAAGAGAACGTGACTTCGACCGTGGTGCCCGAGACCGGATGAGACTCGATCTTCACGTCCCCGCCGGACATCCTGGCAGCCTGCACAACCAGAGGTAGCCCCAATCCCACTTTCTTGCCCTTCTTGGTCGTATAGAAAGGGTCTAGGGCCAGCCGTTTCTCCTCCTCATCCATACCGATTCCGTTGTCTGTTACTATGGCGGTGAGTGTGTCTTTTTCTCTGTTTTCGGTGATTTTCAGGACGACACGCGTCGCCTGCGCGCGGGCGCTGTTTTGCATGAGATCGAGAAGGTGCAAGGAGATGTCTACCACCGGCACTCCCTCCTAGCTCTTCGGACCTCACTCCGGCTCGCGAGTAGACAGTCACTAACCCCTGACTTTATCTCTGCGAAGCCTTGCCCGACCGGACGCCACATGTCCTCCCGGAAGTCAGCTGCCTGCCGGGATGTCTTCACTCGCCGCGTTCTGCCTGTACAGGTTCAGGATCGCTGGGACTTTGTCTTCGGTGACTCTGCCGTAGGTGTCTTTGTTCACGGTCACCACGGGTGCCAGTCCGCAGGCGCCGAGGCACCTTACCACCTCGAGGGAGAACAACCCGTCCGGCGTCGAGTCACCCGCTTTAATCCCGAGCTCCTTCTCGAACCTCGCCAAGACCTCCGGAGCGCCTCTCACATAACAGGCCGTTCCCTGGCATGACGAGATGGTGTACTTACCTCTCGGTCTCTCACGGAAGAATGAGTAGAAAGTAAGCACCCCGTACACATCGGACAGGGATACACCCAGTTTTTCTGCGATACGTACCTGAACGTCCCTAGGGACGTACCCCAGACGCTCCTGGGCGTAGTGCAAGACCTCGATAAGAGCGCTCGGGTCGCCGGAGTGCTCTTCGGCCTTACGGTCTATGTCTTCGTAGGCCTCCCTGCACTCGCACTTTAGTTCCTCATGATTCTCTGCCACGATATCCCTCCTTCCACCTCGTTTGATCTAGAGCCGGTCGGAGCCCTTGGTCCCATGCACGAGCAGGTTGTAAAGCTTCCCTGCGACCTCAAAGGCTCCCAGCTCAGTCCAGAGAAGAGTAACCCCCTCAGACTGCGCCCTGGCGCACGTCTCAGGAGGCAACTCCCGCTGACACACCACAACACAGGCCACGTCCAGGAGGACCGCCACGGCGACGACGTTCTCGTGTGTCTGAACGGTCACCCAGACATCCTGAGGGCGGGCCTTGGCCATGACATGGGAGAGCACGTCTCCTACGAACCCTCCGCCCACTTCCCTGGCGCCGCCCGCTTTGGAGATCGCCTTCACTTCCAAACCCAGTTTTGAAACCAGCTCATCAACTCGCATCTAACTTGACTCCTTCTCTGTAGCTGCGCTGTCACGCAGTGAACTCTTATCCGGGGCTGCCTCGAAGGAAGTGGAACTAGCCTTTTGCGCTAACTTCTCCTGTTGGTTTCTCGGATCGGCCATGGCGGGAGGACGCTTATCCGCAAGAGACACGACTTCTTTGGCCAGTTCTCCCAGACGTTCCCGGAGCTTGAAGGTGCAGTCCCATTCGGAACCGCGGCCAAGCACGATATCTTCAGCCAAAGCCCGACACGTAGGCGCCCCGCACGCGCCGCAATCGAGTCCGGGGAGCCCCTGCTCGATGACCTTTATCTCGGCGAGTTTCTCTTCGGCTTTCGCGGGATCGGGGTCCAGGCGGAAGATCGGCCGGGGCAATAGATTGAGGCTGAACCACAGTTCGGGGCGGTCGGTACTGGTTTCACGGACCAGCCGGTGAGGTTCGGAATCCTTGTGCCTCTCGGCCAGATTGCGGAGCCTCATCCTGGACACGAAGGGGTTTGCGGCGTGGAGACAACCGCCGACGCACCCACCTGCACAAGCCTGCATTTCGATGAACTCGACCTGTCCGTCTACTCTTCCGGCCTCGAGCTCATCCAAGAAACCGGAGACATGAGATATCCCGTCAACCGCAAGGCCCATTAGGCCCACGGCAGCCATCTCCCCGCCGGACTTGCCCCACCCGATACCCAGGCCTGACGAGGCGGGGAACGGCGAAACGCCTTCCGGCAGCGGGCTGCCCCTGTTGTCTCTGACCCACAGGAACGCTTGTGTTGCCGATATCGAGGCGTCCACCAGAGAACGCCCCCTACCCACCGGCTGCCTGGATGCGGTGATCTTGGCGGGACAAGGGGATATGAACACGGCAGACGGGTTTCTCACCGGCCTATCTCTGTCAATCCTTGTCTTGGCCAGCCAAGCCGCAACTTCCATAGGTGCTTCGCAAGGTATCACGCGGTCCAGAAGAGACGGATATTTCACTTGGATAAGGCGGAGTACGGCCGGACACGCAGGTGAAATGAAAGGCCCTTCGCCGGGCCTTTTCTTTATGTAGTCCCGCATCATCTCGGAGCAGAGGTCGGCGGCCACCGATACGTCAAACACCTCGTCGAACCCGCCGGGCGCAAGAAGGGCCGCGCGGACTTCGTCCGGGGTCATGTCGGCAAAACACCCGTAGAACGAGGGCGGTACCAGGGCGATCTTGTAGTCGAGGATCGAAAGCGCCTCCCAGGAGTCGCTCACGGCAGTCTTGGCCATGTTGGGACAGCGCCTTATGCACTCGCCGCAATCGATGCACCTATCTTCGAGGATGAACGCCTGTCCGTCCCGGACCCTTATGGCTTCGGTGGGACAACCCTTGATGCAGTTGGTACAGCCCTTGCACCGGGTGGGGTCCAGGCGGACCGAGTGGAAATAGGCGGACGCCTGCAGGTCTTCAGAGCCAGGACTCACGGTGCAGACGATCTTTGTACCCTTTCCGACTTCCGACTCGATGTGGAACTCATCCGACGCTTTCCTGGCGTTGGGAAGACCCATTCCGGCTCCAAAGCCCATCTCGCGGATGTGCTCGGGAGCAGTTGAGTAACCTTCTTTCATAGCGAGGGCTATGTCGGGGATGCCCGGACCGTTGTCCTCGGCGGTTATCTCCACTTGTCCCTCTTTCCAGAGGAGCCTCAAGAGCCCGTCCCGTGCGTGGATGATTATGTTCATCCCAAGTTCGTATGCTGCGATGAGGGCACGTCTGGAGGCTTCCGCGGGAAATCCGATTCCCAGCAGACTCCGTTTGAGCCCGGAAGTCTCCTCACCTATCCTCGCGAACTCTCCGCGAGAGATGGCTACCTCGAATAGCACACGCGGCTCAGGATTGCACCTTACCATGCTTAAACCTCGCCAGAGCTTCGAGAACTATGGCGGCAACAACCGCGCCTCCTAGGGCCGTGAAGAGCTGGGTGATCGTAAGTGAGGCATAAGCCGCAGGCGGGATATTGGTGCCTGTAGACAGCAAATACTTGATGCCCAGCGTCATCACTGCCCACTTGACCACTGCGGCGAAACCCATAGCGATATACTTGTTGAGCCTGCTCCCATAGCCGGCGACGAGGGCGAGCGACGCGTTTCCGGCCATGATCACCGGAACGGCGGGCGCGAGCTTCATGATCCCCGTCACCAAAGCCACCCAGGGTGTTATAAGACCGACAATCACACCACTCCAGGGGCCTACGAACACGGAAGCGACGTACAAGATGGTGTTGATTGCGGGCCCGGTAAATGCTTGCGGCAATGTGCCCAGCTGGAACGCTACTGCCAATGCTGCAAGGACTGCGGTGTAAACAAGCCTCCGGACTTCGAGTCTCATGGTTTCTCCATCCCTCTGTGATAGAGGATTTTTACACTTTGTGCTTGTGCGCACTATCCACATCATCCTACCATACACAGGGAAAAACGACAACGGCAATGGCACACATTGGCCTAGCCAATATGGGGTTTTTTGTGTTTGGGAGACACAAGCGGGATTGGGCTTTCGTCACGAATTTTCGTCTTGTTAAGTTAGCAAATCCGTACGAACTTCCGTGCAAATCCAAACACGACCCATCCCAGAAAAGTACGGGGTACGATATAATGGTGGCAGCATTGTCCCAAATGACTACATCGTGAAGAGCAGGTACTGAACGGAATGAGCGATATCATCCTTGAGCTCTCTCAGATTGAGAAGAGCTTCGGAGATGTACGAGTCCTTAACGGTATAGATCTGAGCGTCCGGAAGGGCGAGTTTATTACCCTATTGGGCCCGTCCGGATGCGGGAAGACTACGACGCTGCGCATTATAGCCGGGCTCGAGACGCCTGACAGCGGCCGCGTCTTCCTCGCCGGCAAAGACGTCACCGACCTTGAACCGAACAAGCGCAACGTAAACACCGTCTTTCAGAACTACGCCCTGTTCCCCCATATGAACGTTGAATCCAACATCGCTTACAGCCTCAAACTGAAGAAGGTCGACAAACAGACGATCGCCAAGACCGTGAAAGAAGCTTTGGAGCTGGTGCAACTCAGTGGCTACGAGAAGAGGATGCCCGATGAGCTTTCGGGTGGACAGAGACAGCGGGTAGCCATAGCCAGGGCAATCGTCAATCAGCCCGCGGTGCTCCTGCTCGACGAGCCCCTCGGCGCACTGGACCTTCAGCTCCGGCACCAGATGCAAATTGAGCTCAAGAGGCTCCAGAAGCGGCTGGGGGTAACGTTCATTTATATCACCCATGACCAGGAAGAAGCTCTGAACATGTCGGACCGGATAGCGGTCATGCGGGATGGAAAGTTCGAGCAGATCGGGACCCCGGCACAGGTGTACGATAACCCCAGGACAAGTTATGTGGCGCGGTTTGTAGGCTCCGCCAACCTGATCTCGGGCACCGCCTACAACATGGGCGACGGACTCATCCGGCTCGAAACCGACTACGGTCTTGGAGTCGCGCGAACGCGAGGAGCGCAAATAAGCGACGGACAAGCCATTACCGTGGCGGTCCGCCGCGAATCGGTCAACTTGGTTACGCAAGAAACGCCGGACAATCTCGGACTAAGGGCTGTCGTTAAGGAAAAGCACTACGCCGGAGGTGTGCTCCAGATCATCGTCTCTCTGTCCGACGGTCGAGAACTGGTATGCAGCAGGCAGGGAATAGATTCGCCGCTTAAGCCCGGCGATCACGTGCTGGTCACGTGGCTCCCTGACCAAGGGGTTATAGTAGACCTGGAGGCAGCCGGATGAGCGCCGAGATAAAGGCCGGTCCCACGGAAGCCTCTGACCCTGGAGGCGTACCCCAAAAACGGAAGGCAGCTTTGCGGCGGTTCTTTGATGCCGCTACGATCTCGGTTATGCCGATCTATGCTTTCACGCTGCTCTTCGTGGTAGGCCCCCTCGTCTACATGTTCATCTTAAGCTTCCTGAAGCGGGCCGAGACATGGGGAGTCCTGCGGGAGTTCACCTGGTCAAACTACACTAACATACTGAAGCCCGTATACCTCAAAACATTCTACGAGTCGCTGAAGCTCGCTTTCTTCACGACATTCTTTGTCGCCCTGGTGGGCTATCCGTTCGGGTACTTCATGGCCCGCTTGAGCGCCACATGGAAGCGCAGGATGATGCTCCTTCTAATGATCCCCTTCTGGACCAGTTCGCTGATCAGGCTGTACGGGTGGATCATCATCTTCCGCGCCAACGGGACGCTGGACAAGATACTCATGGGACTGGGGATCACACAGGCCCCACTAAAGCTCCTGTACACCTACTCGGCGGTGGTAGTAGGAATGATCTACGCCCTGGTGCCTTTCATGATCTTCGCCGTGTACTCGAGCGCGGAAAAGCTCGACTGGCAGCTCGTAGAGGCAGCCCGGGACCTCGGTGCGACGCCTTGGCAGGCTTTCATCACCGTGTCCTTCAGGCTCACCCTCCCCGGGCTACTGTCCGGAGTGGTGCTCACGTTTATTCCCTCTATGGGGCTCTTTTTCATCGCGGATATCCTGGGGGGCAACAAGGTAATCCTGGTCGGAAACCTGATACAGGAGCAGCTCATGAAGGCGCGCAACTGGCCTTTTGCGGCCGCGCTGTCAGTCGTCCTAATGATCCTCACGAGCATCATGATCGCCCTCTACCGAAAGGTATCGGGGGTTAAAGACCTGGAGGGGCTGGTATGAAGAAGAGCAAGATCCCCAGCCTGTATCTGGGCTTAATGCTGGCGCTCATGTACGTCCCGATCCTGCTCGTCATAATCTATTCGTTCAACGAAAGCAGGATCAGTTCGGTATGGGGCGGGTGGTCGCTCAGGTGGTACCGAGACCTGTTCCGCGACAGAGACATCATGGATGCTATGACCAACAGCCTCATCCTGGCCACCGTGAGCAGCCTCTCGGCAGCCGTTATCGGCACTCTTGCGGCGGTGGGGATGCCCAGGGCCAACCTGAAAGGCAAGGGGATTATCGAGTACCTATCCACACTGCCCATCATGATCCCCGAAATCATCCTAGGGATGGTCTTCCTTGTGTACTTCGCGCTCATACGGCTTCCCTTCGGAATGGTAACCCTGGCGGTCGCCCACACCTCGTTCTGCACCCCGTATGTCTACATGCTGGTCAAAGCCCGTCTTGTCGGAATTGACAAAAGTTACGCAGAAGCAGCCAAGGATTTAGGGGCAACCGAATGGAATGTATTCTGGGACATCACGCTACCGCTCATCCTGCCGGCCATCACATCCGGCGTTCTTCTGGCCTTTGCCATGAGCCTGGATGATGTCGTGATCAGCGTATTTGTCACGGGAGTGAACACCAACACGCTCCCGCTCAAGATCTATACCCAACTCAAGACGGGGGTCACCCCCAAGATAAACGCATTGTGCACTCTGATGTTTGCGGCCACAATGCTGATTGTCCTTATGTCAGCCTGGTTCGCAAAGAAGAGCGTGAGGAAAACAGAGAGGAGGATAAGCAGTGAAGAAGCTTCTGGGATTCGCAATAGTGTTGGCCTTGCTCGTTAGCCTGGCGTCAGCGTGCCAGAAGACGCCGGGAGCGCCGACCACAGGAGAAGGACCCCAAGACAAGGAGCTCAACCTGTTCACATGGGAAGGCATGTTCCCCGAAGAGGTCCTGGCGCGGTTTGAGGATGAAACCGGCATCAGGATAAACTACAGCACCTTCGACTTCAACGAGACAATGCTGGCCAAGCTTGAGGCATCCGGCGGGGGCGACTACGACCTGGTCATCGCAGACGACTACATCCTCGAAGCGGTCATCTCAAGCGGTCTGGCACAGAAGCTGGACCTCTCCAAGATACCCAACATCGGGAACGTGAACCCCATCTACCAGGGCCAGTTCTACGATCCCAACAATGAGTACACTGTGCCCTACGGCGCAGGCGTTCAGACCATCGTCTACAACCCGGATGCCGTGCAGATTGAGATTGACGGCTACGAAGACCTTTGGGATCCGTCACTCAAAGACAGCTTGGGGACCATCGCCAACCACCGCGTTATCAACGGGATGGCCCTCAAGGTCTTGGGCGAAAGCTACAACACCGAAGACCTGGAAGTCATAGAAGCGGCCGGCCGGAAGCTCATCGAACTGGCGCCCAACATCAGGGTCATCAAGGACGACAACCTCCAGGATGACCTGCTTTCGGGCGAGATAGACGTCGCGGTTATGTACACTTCCCAGGTAACCACGGCGAAGCTGGCTAACCCCGACCTCAAGGTCGTGTTCCCCAAAGAGGGCATCGGTTTCGGGATAATGGCTAACTTCATCCCGGCCAAGGCGCCCCATCCCGACGCGGCCCACAAGTTCATAGACTTCATCCTCGACCCCGAGGTCTCGGCCGAGTGCTTCGAATGGCTGAGGTACTACTGCACCAACAAGGCAGCAGATGAACTCATCAACCCCGACTACAGAGACTTCCTGACGCTGCCCGAGGGCTTCAACGAGGACATGGAGATGATCCGTGTCGTAAGCGCCGAGGCTGAGGAAGTCCACACCAGGATCTGGACCGAGTTCAAGGCAGCCTGCGGCCAGAACTAGGAAGAGCTGTGGCCTGGCGCGTTGCGCATTGCGGTGGAACTCAGCCGCAAGTCGCGGCGAGAACACTAAGTCGCAGCGAGAACACGGCGAGGCGTCAATGCAAGGCGCGGTCAGTGAACAACTAAGCTTCACTGGAAAGTACCGGTAACAAGCAGAACAGGTAGCCCCGGGTGAATCCACCCGGGGCTCATACATTCGATTCAGTAGATGTCACCTGAAAGCCGCGCCGTCAGACTCAAGCCTCGCCTCGCTCATCCCTCAATGAGCCGGCACACGCGTTCCATGCAGGCCCCGATTTCGCTAACTACTGCCACAATCGCTTTGCGGGCTTTGGTATCCTGCAGTGTTTCAAGCGTTACGTTGAACCCACCGCCAAGCCTCTCTAGCTCAAACCATAGCCCGCCGGGCCTGTCGCTTCCGGCTCTGTGATAGGTCTTTATGACGTCGGGGATGAACGCAAGGTCACGGTTCAACCTGTACGCCCTGGCCAGGAAGTTCCTGCTTCCTCCGGCGTTCGTGGAAAGGTTGCAGATATAGACGGTGCAGTCTCTCCAAGCCTCAAAGGTTTCCGGGGTCAGGGAGTCATAGCGTCCGTGTTCAATGTCGTCTGCCCACTTATTGAGGCCCGCCGCGCCAAACGGCACACCTGTGCCGTTCTCGGGCATGGTAAGCCACTCCGGAATACGGAGCACCGTGTTCCTGTAGAGCTCCGCCATGTTGACTTCTTTTTGCTTGCTGCCGATGAAAACCCAGTCACCGCGTACACCTTGTGTGACATCGACTCTGGAGGGCACCGACGCGTCGCCGGCGAGGACCAAGAGCGTCCTTCCGTCATCCTCATAGCCGCAGACCACGTTGTAGTCGCTGTGCCTTCCGACCGGGACGCGGACCAGCACCGGGGTACCCTGGTCTATGTACTCCATCACCTTGCCAACGAAGCGTTCCTTATCTGCATTGATCTCGTCCTGCGTTACGTAAGTGTGCTCATAGCCAATGAGGTTGAAAATGTCCTCGATGAACCGCGGGCCTCCGCTCACCACCGAAAGACAATCGTTGTACTCCCCGTTATTGCCGTAGCAGAATGTGAAGCTATCCCCGGATATACCTGCAAAGAACCAGTAGTCGGCAAGGTCCTGTCGACCGATTTTCTCCATTATGAACTGCATACATCCGTTAAAAGGGTAGTTTTGGCCGTGATGCCATGTAACGAGGTTGTGGATGTCCGTGATGACGTTGCTGCTATGCTTTTGCACTACTGTCGTCGCTCCTTTCGGCTCAAACGCTTTCCCGACTGCTCGTATTCGGGACGGCGCCGGCCTCGTCAGAAGCCGTGTCGCAGAGCAAACGATTTCCCAACTGCCCATATCTTGGGGCAGCAGGCGCTCGTCGGGCGCCACTCATGTATCTTGCAATTCTCGCTTGATCGACGAATATCCCTCCGGCCCCAAAACTCTTTTCGCCGCGAGAATCCTCATGAAGCACGGAGACCGGGACGGCAGCAACTTCTCAGGCGGGTGCTAAACCCACGATACGGTGGGTTAGGACCTGCCGACAACATACGTCCGACAGTTGATCAACAATCGTTTTCTGCTATATGCAGTCTTGTATACTGGCAGAAAACGTACAATAGGCACCGGCTAACTAGCTTTTTCTGCACATTGGCGGCAACGTAACTAGCAAAAAGTGCTAGATACCCACGGGCTAACTTGCACTTTTTGACAGATAGAGTCGATGCCCGTCGTCCCCCTGGATCCGGCGGGCCCTCAAATCTGAACTCGCGTTCTAGACGCCAAGCTCCGAATAAATAAGCCGGCCGCCACGATTCGGGTCCGGGGCGGCCGGCAGCAGCTGGGCGCGGGTTAGTACTTGATAAACCTCTCCCCGGGCACGCCGCAAATGGGACACCTCTCGGGGACGGCTTTCTCGATGTTCCCGCATACCGGGCACAGGTAGTAGAACACTTCTTCTGTTTGATCGAGGTTCTCCAGCGCGTCTTTGTAGAGTTTGGCGTGAACCTCTTCAGCTTTCATGGCATGGGTGAAGGCAATCTGAGCAGGCTTGTTGCCCGCGGCTTCGGCTTCCTTTACAAACTCGGGATACATCTCCGTATACTCATAGGTCTCGCCGGCAATTCCATCTTTCAGGTTGTCGGCAGTTGAGCCGATTTTGCCCGCAATCTCAAGCTGACGCGCGGCGTGTATCGCTTCGGCGTCGGCCGCTGCCCTGAACAACTTGGCGACGTTGAGTTTTCCTTCTTGTTCGGCTTTCTTGGCGAAAGCCGTGTACTTCCTATTGGCTTGTGATTCTCCGGCAAAGGCCTTCATCAAGTTCTCAAGGGTCTTGTTCCCTTCCATTGGCTTTCCTCCTCAGTCTAGTCTCAGGGTAGTTTTTCCACTGATTCTCGTTGGATACCTGCCGCATCTGGCGGAGGACCGGGCCAATACCACCGCTCCGGATATCCAAAACTCTGGCCGCTGCGCGTCCTAGTACATCGAGCCGAACAGTCCGTCCACGAGCCCGATGCCGGCAACCCGACCGTCCTTGACCACATACACAATGCTCTTGGTGCTTTCGGCAGGGGCATAGACATATCCGCAATCGTAATCGTCGCCAAACCAGCCCTCATCCTCGTGGCTGAGCTTATCTATCTTCTTGAGGTGCTCCGGCAGCCAATGATCCCAAATCGTCTCTTCCGGGTCACCGACGGCTACTCCCCTGCTGAAATGCCCTTCAGTTACGGTACGGATACAGTAGACGACACGCACGCCTTCGGCATCGTGAAGGTACTTCAGCTGGAACCCATCGCCCTCGACGATGGTTACCTGTCCGAGACCTTCTGCCTGGAAACTCTCGCGGCTCTTCTCGACAAGGTCAACTCCAAACGGGAAATCGACCAGGTAAGCGTTTAGGAACAAGAGGATATCCGGAACGGATTCGGGAATCCCGAGGGAGAAAGCGCCCACTCCGTTCCGTCTGGAACGGTTGAAAAGCTCTTCGACAAGACCGGAGTCTTCAATACGGTCGAAGCTGCCATCGCTCGGGATGTGCCCGAAGACCTTTTCGACAAACCCGTATGCAGCGTACTCGGGACTGAACAAAGAGGTCTTGGTGTCAAACTGGGGGTCCTGACGCCGCGCGTCTTCTCCCGCTTGCAGGGCGGCGTAATACTCGCCGGAGGGCACTCCGTCAGCGTCGGGGAAGTACGGGTAGATGTTGCCGTACTGGTCGCGCCAGCGCTCCACGCACCAGATACCGCCTTCTCCCTGCTTCACGGGCTGGGAAAGGCAGAGCGTCCATACCTCATCTTTCTTCCCGTTCACGACGTAGTACGGGTAGTACTTCATGAAGACATGTTCTCCGTCGTAGGTGTAGGTTCTGCCGAAGAACTCACTGTCGTCATAGGGAGTCAGACGATTGCGCTTTAGGAAGTCGCTCTCTATGAAATCCCTGAGAGACTCAAGTAGCTGCGCATATGACTCATAGTCATAGGCCTGCATGTCCGTGGGGAACATGAAACCGTAGTAATACCTATCATCCTTCGCGAAGAACCTAAGTCCGCTGCCGTCAGACGCCAGAAACTGCTCATATTGGGCTTCGGTATAGCGGACGATGCTGAAAAGAAGACCCATTCCCGGGTACTTCTCGTGAGTGGACTTCTCCTTGAGGGTTATGAGGATGCGCTCGTCATCGGCCTGAGCCGGGACGATCAAGAGCTGGTCTGCGTACTCCTTGGGTATGGCTATTGCTACTCCGCCGCGCTTGTACAAGGTCACCCCGGACGCACACGCTGACACTGAAACCATGATTGCGATCACCGTAATCAGCGCCAGCGCACCCGATAGCGGCGACCTGAACTTCCGCGCGATGTTTTCTCGTGACAATGCGACGCAACTCCTTTGGATTGCTCCTAATGGGTCTACTTGCCTATCCGTATAGACGATAGCAGGGTTCTTGAGTTTCAGCAGTAGCCTCCCCAAATTCGCGATAAAGCCAACGTCCGAGGGAGGTTCCGGTTAATGAGGACCATGCACTCGGGCTCAAACTTGCTGAGAGGTACGTCGCTCCACACTTGGGCCTCGACATATCTCGGCAGCCAATACGGCACATCTTCATCGCACGGCACGTTGGGCCAGCCGTATTTCGCGATGATCTCCGTTATTTCCTCATAGGTGTACACATTCTGCCTGTACTCTGATTTATCTCCGTGGGTTGGATCGAAGGTCGGAAAAGAGTCGCCGTATGTGAAAGACACCGTGGTCAGGTCAACTTCACTTATGGGGATCCTTACGAACCTGGCTTCTCTGTACCACGTCCGGCAGTAATCGCATTCCCCGATGATCATGTATCGAGGAGTCTGCCTTAGGGGTTTCCCACCCTTCGCCACGAACATCTCCCGGATCCGGCGTTCTATCATCCGGCGGTAGAACATATACCGGCCGTCCGGATCACGCTTGGCGTAGATGGTACCTTCCTTTTTCAGGGCATCTTGAACCCTTTTCGCCTCGTCATCAGGCAGATCAGATAGGCTCAGGAACGGACCGTTCTCCCGTTCATAGTAGTGATAGAGGTACAACCGGCTATCCTGGGATTTTGGCATTATGGTGGCGTTCTCTTCACCCATGGCTACAACTCCCCCGCTGAAAAACTCCGTCAGCCGGTGCGCGGGTAGAAACGGCAAACTTCTCGCGTCTCCGCTAGAAACCCATTTCTTCGAGTATCAACACCGCTGTCTCAATGGCGTTGGGGCATACCTCTTTTTGCCTGCCCGGAAACCTTGTCCTGGCTTCGGTGTCGCGGATATCGTAGCCTAACAGGTCACGACAACGGACGGTCCCCTTTCTCTTCAGGAACTCTTCCATGAACGCTGATGTGACCTCGTAGCATCTCTTCTTGGATTCTTGGTCGGTTGCTGCACACTGCCCGTATCTGAGGCCCACGACCATGACGGCGCCCGAAACCGCGCCGCACACCTCACCACATCGTAGACCGCCGCCGAATCCCGATGCAAGCTTCATGGCAAGCAGTTCATCCATCCCGTACTGTCCACAGAATGCGCCGATAACCGCCTGGCAGCAGTTGAAACCGCTGCTATGCAGCCCAAGCGCCTTTTGTACCTTCTCGTTCATGTCTCACATCTCCCACACTGAATACGTTTTGCATGGACGGGCTATAAGGATCTTAAGTATCCGCGACAGGTTCCTCAAGCACTGAAGCGTCATGGGACGAGTCCGGGCTTTCCGCATACCGAACGAAGGAAAAGAAAAGCCAAACGAGGCATTGTCGCGGGGACAATGCCTCGTTTGTGTATCCGGCATCCAGGTGATTCGCTATTTCACCAATAGGTTATACAGGACCTGAGCCATCTCCGCGCGCGTTGTTGTGCGAGCCGGAGTGAGCCTGCCGTCCGAGCCGGCGACTACGCCGGTCTTCACAAGATAGGCCATGGCTTCCTCGGCCCAAGGAGCGATCTCAGAGGCGTCTGAGAAATCGGCCAGAGCCTTGCCGGAATCGCCTTGCGGCAGCCGTCCGATGACCTTGAGCGTGTTGTACAGGAGTGTGAACATCTCCTGTCGGGTGATCTCCTTGCCGGGCGCGTACATGTTGTTTCCTACACCCGCGGATATCCCAAGGCGTTTTGCGGCCGCAAGGTAGCCGGTGTAGTAGGTGTCGCCGGCGTCGGAGAAGTTGTCGGTCGGGTTCGTATCCGGAAGGATACCGTAAGCCCTCATCAGGAGGACGATGAAATCACCGCGCGTGAGCTTTGCCTCGGGGCTGTAGTTGCCGTTGCCCGTTCCGCTCGTTATACCCCTGGAGGCGATGAAACTTACCGCCTTGTGATACCATGCGCCGACCGGGACATCGCCAAAGCTCACCGGATTGTAAGTCACCGCGAAGTCGCTGAAGTGCGTGGTACTGAAGGTAACCATACCTGTTGCCGGATCGTAGCATCCATTGGGTATGGTTACGACGTTGCCCGAACCGTCAATGTACCACACAACGATGCCTTCAGTGTTTGCGAGTTCCTCTGCCGTCGGAGTGTAGGGGATGGACACCGTCACGGGTGCGCTGGGATTGCTCCAGTCGGTCTGCTTCCCATCTATGGTCAGCATGAGCTGGATGAGCGGTCTGTCGCCTATGGCTGCCTTCACATCGTCAGGCAGAGTCGACTTATCGCCTTCGCCGATACTGATGTGCGCCTTGGCTTCGTCCACACCCTGAGCACCCGTCAGCATGTTGGACGGGATTGTAACGTTGCCGAGCCCCGTGTTCACGGTGAGGGTCCCCTGAAGGTCGGGCGTCGACAGTCTTGAGACCGGTATGCCGACCGAGTAGGTGTCAACGCCGCCCACCGAGGGCATCGTGATGGTAGTCCCCTGCTGGTCCAGATCTTGGGAGCCTGCGTCTACGGATGCGGTTCCGGCGTTCATATCAACCGTGACAGGAAGCGTCTTCACAGTCCCGCTTCCAGACCTGACGTCTGCCCTGTAGGTCTGGGTCGGCGGAACGCTCGGTTCATCGCTTGGCTCTTCCGAGCTGCCGGGTATGGGTATCCACTTAGCGTAAAGGTCAACATCGGCAGTTATCGGAGTGGTGCTGGTATACTGCGATCCCGTGCCGTTTTGGCCGGTGAACCAACCTGCGAAGCTAAACCCACTTCTCGTCGGATTGGCCGGCCAGTTGGCTCCGAGCGAGGAACCACTTGTCACGGTCTTGGTAGCGTAGAGCACGCCGTTGCTGTAGAAGTTGACGGTATGAGTCGGCACCGGAACCGCCTGAGGAGTGGCTCTCACGGTTGCTTCCTCTCCAGGGCCAACACCGTTGACCGCACGCACCTTAAAGGTGTATTCCACTCCGTTGGTCAGTTCTGTGAAGGTGTACGTGGTGCCGGTGATACCCGTAACCCACGTGTTCCCGCCATCTTTAGACACATGGTACTCGTCGATGTCCGCGCCGCCATCGTCTTCCGGAGCAGTCCAAGTAAGCTCTACCCAACCGTCGCCGCGGGTGGCGGTAAAGTTCTGCGGGGCAGAGGGGGGTGTTATCTCCGGCGAAGGCGTGGCTGTTATACTTGCCTCCGCGCCGGCACCCATTTCGTTAACTGCCCGAACGATGAAGGTGTACTCCGTCCCGTTGGTAAGTCCGGTGAAGGTGTAGCTGGTGCCTGACGTAACATCGATCCATTCTGAGTCAGTTGACTTCTTGACTTGGTACTTCGTGATGTCGCTGCCGCCGCTCTCTTCCGGAGGATCCCAACTGATGGTCACCTGGCCATCACCGGGTTCAGCGGTGAGGTTCTGTGGAGCGGAGGGAGTTGTGATCGTCCCCCTCACAGTCACTGTCAGTCGGTCGGAAGCATAAACCACATCAAACGTAATACCATCTACATTGCAGACGATGGAGGAAAACTTGTTGCTTCTTGAATTGTAAGTGATGAGGTCAAAGCTATCCCCATCTGAAGGGACATAACCATCCAGAAAGTTGAGTTTCAACGTGCCGTTCAAGTTGGCTCCATATTGGGATGATCCAACTTGGAGCGGAGTGAAGTCAGAAGGCCCTCCTATATCGAACTCCAGCGTGCCTGAATGCTGATTGAGGAACCCATAGTTGAACACAACTTGTGAGCATGTGTTCGATATTCTCAGCGTTCCGGAGTTGTTACAGTTGCTCAGGTTGTAGGAGGTCTCATCGCCGGCTAATGTGAGCATTTGCCCTGAATGGATAGAGATAGTGTTATTACCCGCGTTCTGGGCCTCAGCACCGCGCGTGAGCGTAAGACTATCAGCAAACAATACCCTGGCGTTAAGCCCGTACAGTACAAGATGCCGGTCCAAAGAAGCCGGGGACTTACTGACTTGTAGAGTGGTCTGGTAAACTTTGAGGTCGCCAGGACCTTCTATGCTTCCGTCGACCCAGACGAACGGATCATCAATACCCGCGGGGTTTATCACAATGTCACCAGCACCGTGCAGCTTCCCTTTCGTCATCATTGACGTCCCGATCGCTAGGTTGAAAGTACCGCTGGCAACCTCCAGCTCTCCCGAGCAGAACAACCTAACATTTGGGCCGTCTTCTCCCTCTAGGTCGCACACAACAACCGCTCCGTCAGGGATTTCGACGTAATCACCAATCTGCGGTATTCTTTCCTGGTCCCAGTTACCGGACGTATGCCACTTACCATCCCCGGCATTCCCTGTCCATCTTATGGTAATGTCCGATGCAAGTGCCGGCTCATACAACGCCAGAACCATAAGGACGCACAACACCAATGAAATCAATCGCTTCATTGTCATTCGCCTCCGGTCAAGATTGTCATCAACTGAGGGCCGAGCGGTCTTGATCCTGCTTCCGCAATGTCGAAAAAGCGAGTTCCGGAGCCTCGCTTTTCGCCAGACTCCGTCAGCAAGTCACCTACAAGGCGGCCCTTCTTGCGTTCGGAGAACCCAAGAGCGCCCGCCTGTCGATTCCGGGCATCATTTCGATGGTGTTTTAGTAAGCGGCTGCCCCGGAGGGACATGTTGGATATGCTCATAAAAAGTACGAAAAGTGCTTTTTTGAAGGTAAGCGGATGTACAGAGCGGCCTCACCCTGGCCTCCTCTAGATGAGCGCCTCCATGTAACCATCTCCCCTTTCCCTATCTGGCGGGACCTACGTATGCGCCCGGAGGAAGGAATAACCTCCAGTACCCTGAAATAACCGAGTCAACGCAGGTTATCCGGAAGCCCTAACGGCCCACAAACTGACAAGAGAGGAGGCGGAGAACATATACACCGAGGAAGAACTGCGGGCGATCCTAGGTAACTGGCCTGTTGACAGACATCAGCCGATAAGTAGTGTCTCTCCTCTGAACGAACCAAAAGCCTCGACAAATGTTTGGGCGGTGGGCGGTGATTACATTCTAAAGAGCGGTGACCGTGAAAAACTGCTGAGAAGCGTAAGGATCTCACAGGCGCTTCACGCTCAGGGCTTTGACTCTCCCCTGCCGCTTCTGACACGAACCGGAAAGGAGTACTTTCAGGATAGAGAGACGTTCGTCCTTACGCGACGGCTAAGAGGTAACCCGCTTTCAAAGGCCGACAGATTCGGCCCAAGCCGGGTGATCTTTGGGGAGCAATACGGCCGGAGCATAGCAAGGCTGCACAAGGCGCTCAAGGCTATACAGGAAGACATCCCATCCGCTGAGGTAGATCTATATAAACGAGTAACGGAGTGGGCGCTCCCGAGCGTTAAGCGCCAGAATACCGAGCGGAACATAGGTCTTGATGAAACTTTCTTCAGCGACGTCATGAGAGGTTTTGGGGAACTCCATGACAAACTGCCCAGACAACTCATCCATAGAGACCCGAATCCGAGCAACATCCTGTTCCATAACGACACGGTGACCGGGTTTATCGACTTCGACCTCAGTGAAACAAACATACGCTTGTGGGATGTCTGTTACTGCGCGACCGGAATCCTATCCGAAAGCACCGACGGAGAAGACGAAGGACACGAGAAATGGTTGGAGATCCTCGGCGGCATTCTCCGAGGCTATGACCTTGAGGGCAGACTGACGCCGGAAGAAAAGCACGCAGTGTTCTACGTCATCTGTTCCATTTTGATAATCTGCATTGCCTATTTTGAGGGCCGTGAGATGCACAAGGACCTTGCGGAGGCAAACCGCCGAATGCTTGGCTTTGTAGTCCGCAAAAAGGAACAAATAGACAGCCTAGTGTCGTCGCGCATGATCTAGAGCCCGCGACTTCGTCATCTGAGCCCCACAGGGCCCCTCTTCCGGCCGCTTCGAAGGCGCGTTAGGAGTGGCGGGCGTTCAAGCCTCGGGCGCGACGAAGCCCTCGTCAAAGGCCAAGCGCAGTTCTCCATTCGGCTTCGTTGAAACCCACGAGGACAAAACCGTCACCGATGAGGATCGGGCGTTTCACGATCATGCCGTCTGAGGCCAGAAGTCTATACTGTTCATCCTCGGTCATGTTCGGAAGCCTTTCCCTGAGTTTCAGCTCTTTATATAGAAGCCCGCTGGTGTTAAAGAACTTCTTCAGTGAAAGGCCGCTTTTTGCATGCCAGTCCTTCAGTTCCTCGAGAGTAGGATTGTTCTCTTTGATGTGTCTCTCCTCAAAGGATATACCGTTTGCTTGCAGCCACTTCTTAGCCTTCTGGCAGGTAGTGCATCTCGGGTAGCACACAAGTATCATGATGGACCTCCGTTCTCTATTACGGTGAGCCTAGCATCGTCGGTTCCGCCTTTACTGTCTAGAGCTTCTCCGGTTTGAGGGCGCCAAAAACACCGGCGGCCCGCTCCATGTTTTCCATAATGGGAACCCCGAAGGGGCAGCATTCTTCACAGGACGCGCAGCGGATGCACTCACCGGCATCAATTGTCCGAACCCGAGTATAGAGCAGTTCGTGAGTTTGCAAAACTACACCTTCTTGTAACCTCTTATTCTCGTGTGAGACAACAGACCGGTCCCCTTGGCAGGTGTTAGTCCACTCTAGTAACCGTATGGGTTATTGCTGACCCTCCTTACTCCCGGCACTTCATATGTCCCTTTTATGACTTTGGCAGAGGGTTGATACATCCTCAGCACCAAGTTAAAATCACCGTCCGGCGCAGGCAGCCAGTTGGAGTCATGGCCGATGGGCCTGCACTTCTGAATGTAGATGTCGAGCGAACCGTCTGGGTTGTTTAGCGGATTTCCTTGGTCATCCACAAAGGTCCTGGACACGGTATGACCCGGGACGGCATTCTCTCTGCATAATAAGCATCTCCTTGTGATTATGTGAACTATCCCGTGCAGAGAGGGACGCTACCGTGCTGATGGATCTAGGAGCACGCCGGGACATGAGCTTACATTCGTCTTTACGGCATTTCGCTTCTTGTGGTGGCAAACAGAAGGGGCTGAAATCGCTACAGCCCCTCAACCTAAGCCACCTGTAAGCGGCTCAGCCGACCTGCGTTGACAGGAATATAGACAGAGACATCTGCTCGATCTGGTCTGCGAGTTCCTCGAGCTCATCCAGGTGGCCATCTTCATCGTTTAGAATACCTATGAGGATATCCCTCGTCGCGTGGTCGCCCACCTCACCGGCAAGGACTATTGCTTCATTATAAGCTTTGATCGCGGCTTCCTCTGCGGCGCGGTCATATGCTATCTGCTTTGGAACATCCTCTCCGATATGGATCTGACCGAGGCTGGTTACGATGGGTCTTCCGCCGAGGAACAGGATCCTTCCGATAAGCTTCTCCGCGTGTCTCATTTCCTGAATCGAGCGCTTCTCAAAGCCCTCATGCAGCTTGCCATAACCCCAGTCCTCGCACATCTCTGCGTGCACAATGTACTGGTTGATAGCGGCAAGCTCGTCCGCAAGCAGTTTATTCAACTTCTCGATGAGTTTGGGGTCTCCGTTCATCAATATTCCTCCTTTGTAAAGCGCAGACTCTACTGGTATCATCGTACCGTTATTGTGCAATTCTACCTTATCCATTATTTCTCCTTTTATGAACTCTATGTGTCCCCAGGGTGCTCTCGTGAGATCAAGATGGAGGAAGTCAGCGCAGCAGGCTTTGTCCTTGCCAATCACGGTCCGGCTCAATGCCCATTAGTCTAGTAATGGTTGGAGCAATGTCGATGATGTTGACATCTTTCATTTTGTCCGACGCCTGAGTGGGCGCATTGCTACGAATGATGAGAGGTATCGTCATATCTTGAGGGAGCTCGGTTCCATGGGTAAAGTCATGACCACCGTGGTCTGCCGTTACGATCATTGTGTATGAATCGCCTGGTATGCTGCAGTGTATTGTCTCGATGCAGCCCCAGGCGTTTCTTACTGCGGCAACGTACTCATTTGACATCCAACCATGCCTATGGCCTACCTCATCTGTTACGCCAAGGTAGACAAAGACAAAGTCCGGCGACTTGTCACTTATGCACGCGACAGCGCTGTCGGCCACTTGGTTGTCGGAGTTTCCGTAATCATATATGGAAACATAATGCGAGTAGGACAGAGAACCGGGACGAGATAGGTCACGGAGCTGCTCCCAATTGTAGAACGAAGCGGTGGTCTTTCCGTGCTTCTTGAGGTGGTCGAATAGACCGTTTATGGGTCTTACTTGTGGCACATACGTATTCGTCAAGATGCCGTGACGCTGAGGCGGAACACTGTGGAATAGCGACATGTGACACGGTAGAGTCACGGATGGCGTCACAGTCTTGGCCCTTAAGTTCGAAATGCTTTTCTCCAGGAGTCTCCGCACAAAACCATGTCCGCAAGCATCAAGGCTTTCAGGCACCATTCCATCGACCAGAATGAGCACAACCTTGTTGTCCGCTGCAGTCATTCTCCATTGCTCCATATAATCTAGGCCATCGCTTGTAACGAAACGATAGCTCTTGTTTGTGTTAGTAGTGGTTTCACTCCGGTTCTGACATCATTCCCGGCACAAACGAGCCATAGAAATGCACTATGTTTAGGTCCTCCTCCATATCAAGGCCATGCGATCCGCAGTTTCCGTCGATTTCATGACAACCGTGATCCATCGCAAAGCCGTAAAGCGTCCTGTGGTTTGTCCAGTTGTTCTTAATTAGCGAGACGAACGTGGCAAATGCGTGCGTATTGGCGCGGGCCTCTGCTAAAGCCTCGATGCTTTCGGGCCCGTGCTTGTGCATTACGGTATCGTAGTTCCCGTTATACACTGCAATGAAATCATGCGTGTTGCCGACTATCAGTTCCGAGGCTTTCGCGTTTACCTGGTCAACCGTGTCGTAAATGAAATAGTCCATGTCGCGCTCAAGGAATATCTGTGACATGCTGCAGTTTTTCTCCGCTACTATCGCGGCCCTCATGCCATTTCTCACGAGGACATCGAATATGCTGTCGGTCCGTACTACCGGCTTCTCATACTTCACAATCCCATGTACCTGCGGCTGCGCGCCGGTATACATGGTGGCAAAACACACGGGTGTAACTGAAGGCATCACGCATCTTAGGGGAAGGCGTAGATCGCAAAGAGTCGAGACCTCACTGAACAAGAACGGGTATTTCTCCAAGATCCATTTAGCAATTGCATCGGGGTTATACATGAAAACCCTATTGAACTTCTTCTGCCCAACCTTTTTGTCAACCCAATCGCTGAATACAGAGTTTTTCTCCGCTGCCGCACTCGGCGCTTCTATACCCATGGCATAAGAGAGCGAAGCGCAAACGGTGTCTAGAGACGTTTCATTTAGCATTTATTTGTCCTCCAACGGCTTGGTGATTTCACGCCAAACCCATTATATAACTAACCGTCTCAGGCACCACGCTCTTCTTGAGGGTCACCAGACCGGCGGCAGCATCAAACGGCCAAGTGCTTCAGGGTTACTTCTCGTATTGGTGTGAGTAGTGTCCTTAAACTTCTGTAAGAAGGGATCGTGACAAGCCACTTCGTACTCGATGTGGGTAAACGGCGAGCTGGTGGCACAGAACGGGCGCGTTGGGCGCACCCCCGAGGAATCTTTCCCCGGTGCTTATCCCTTGGTCGCCGGCTTTCCGGCGTGCGGGGACGAGGTGGAAGTAGTCCTCCAAGACTCGAACTTCACCCACAGCAAGGGCGGTATATGGACGGAGATAGTGTTTGGCACGCTTAAGGAGCGCACTCACGAGCTGGAAAGAGCCCTCCGGGCGGCGGACGCCGCGAACAGGGCCAAGAGCGAGTTTTTCGCGGTCATGAGCAATGAGATCCGGATATCCTCAACGACATACTCGACTTCCGCAAGATAGAGGAGAACATGCTCGCCCTCGAGCGAACGGAGTTCTCTTTGACATCAGTCACCGATCACACCCGTGCCTTGGCTGAGGTCCAGGCGCGCAGCAAGGGGATATCGTTCGAGATGAACATCGACCCGGCTGTGCCCAAGGAGCTGATCGGCGACCCGCTGAGGCTCAGGCAATTGATAACGAACCTCCTGAACAACGCGCTCAAGTTCACTGAACGCGGAGAAGTGCGGCTCAGCATCAAACCAGTGTTAGTTACGGAGTCACGGGCGACCTTGAGGTTCGAGGTTTCAGATACAGGTCCTGGCATCCCGGAACACATCCGTGACAGACGATCTGAATACGCTGATCTCGAATTGAAGATACTTGAGACGCTCCGCCGGCTAGGCACCCGGCCTTAAGCTCCTCGTAAGGTTAAATTCTCCTTAAATTCAGGTTCCAAAGAGAGACTCAAAGGCAAGAGCAAGGATAGTGAACATTTTCTGCCACTTACTCCGCACAAATCTTGCATGAGGTGGTATCTCCATGAAGAGCGCAGTCGGCCACGCCAAAACATTGTGCATATGGGCGGTCGTTTTTGTCTTGGTCATCGCGTCATGGCTCGTACCGGCAGGAGCCGGCACGGCCGTGGCCTCCGGGTCTGGCTCTCCGGATGATGCTCTGGTTCTCTATCTCGAGTTCGAGGACAACCTAGACGATGCCTCCGGCAACGGCAACACGGTTCATTCGAGGGCAATGGCTCCTATGTCGAAGGGGTCATCGGTAAAGCCGTCCAATTCCGTGGTATCGACAATCCCGGGTGCATAAGAGTGCCGAACAGCCCGTCGCTCCAGCTCGGCCAGGAGATGACCGTCTCCTTCTGGGCTAGGCTGGACAGCGAGAAGGGAGTGGACGGAAACCACAATACGGTGAGCGCCGGCAGGCACTGCCTATTGTCCAAAGATAGCGACCAGGCGAGCCGCATGTCCTTGATGCTCAACACAAGCGACAAGAGACTGCGGTTCAGCGGCGGTGGTCCTACGGTGGCAGCCGACGCTCCATACACGCTGGGTAGCTGGATGCACATCACCGTAACGGTGTCCCCAACCAAGATTGTGGTCTATGTAAACGGGCAAAAGGCGCTGGAGGAGGCGCTGTCCGCGCCTTGGGACTTCAGCGCTTCCAACGAAAGGGCCCTGTATATCGGCGGCCTGGGCGGCACCTACTGGTATCCCTTCTACGGTGCTATCGACGAGTTTAGGATGTATAACCGGGCGCTCTCGGAAGACGAGATAGAAGGGCTCTATGAGTACCAGGAGGCGTCATCGTTCGAAGTGGTCGCGCCGGGCGAAGTTACGGCCGGAGAGCCCTTCAGTGTGGTGCTCAAAGCGCGGGATTCGTCCGGGAACCCCGTTCCCCTATATAGAGGAAATCATTACATTGAGTGGACCTGGACGGCGAATGACTCTCCCAACGGTATAGCGCCCGTCAAACCCTCAGATGGGTATGTGTTTTTCGGCGGCGGGACAGCTGCGGTGCAGGGATTCACGCTCACAGAGGCCGTAGATGGCGATGACCGCGTGGTCATCACGGCGAGAGAGTTAGGTCCAAACGACGAAACCATCGCAACCGGCGTGAGCAACCCGATAGCTGTGAAGCCGGGGAAGGGTACGGTGGATCTGGAGATCCAAGCGCCCGACGCGGCAACGAGCGGCGAGCTTTTCGACGCCACGGTCGTAGCCACCATGGCCGCCGCGGATATCTTTGGAAACCCCTGCACAGGTCGCCCCTTCACAGGCACCATAGCATTC
>DUSU01000019.1 GCA_012842425.1 Candidatus Fermentithermobacillaceae bacterium
GCCGAAGCGTGTTCAGGAGGAGTCAAGACTCGCCCGGATCGCTAAGACGATCGTGTCAGGGTAGCCGCCCGGTTTCAAGTAGAACCCAATTCGATTGGGTTTCTGAATCAAAGCATACGAGGAGGAGGCTACATTGGCCACTCAAGCTGCTCCTGCACAGGCGGTCACCCCGACCAAACCCTCGGTCGCTAAAGTGCTCAGCCGGCTCTTGAGCGTGACCGGCCGCCGGTCATACCTTCTGTACTTGAGCGCCTTGTCGGGCCTTATGATATCCGTGGCTGCGGTCATGTCGGCCGATCTCACTGCAAAGCTCATGAACTCAATGGTGGCGAGAAACCTATCTGCCTTCATGAACCTCATCTGGCCTGCCGCGCTCATCCGCCTAGGCCACATTCTGCTCACGGGACTGCAGGAATACATGAACGGAAGGTTCGAACATGAAACCACAGGAGACCTGAGGCAAGGGATCGCCCGGCGCCTTAGCCGGGCAACGGCGCAAGCATCATACCGGGAACACTCGGGGCAGACCCTTTCCAGACTCACGAGCGACCTCGGCTCGGCGCAGAACCTCTTACAGTCATCGCTGCCCGGGTTCTTCACAGGCTGCGTGCAGGCCGGGTTTGCCCTGGCATACATGCTCTGGAAACACTGGGTCCTCGCCCTGGTGGCGGTTTTGGGAGCTCCTGCGGTGTTCATGGTCGTAAGGCGACTCAGCGGCCCGGTCATGAACATATCGAGAGAAGGGCAAGAAACCCTGGCCAAGGCGAACGAGATCGCGGCAGAGAGCCTGAGCGGTGCTGAGATAGTGCGGTCGTTCGGCCTCAGGCAGGCCATGGCGGAGCTTCTTACAAAACGGACCGGCGAATGGCTCGGGATTATGAAGCGCTACGGCAGCATGGCAAGCTTTGCTGCCGCAGTCGGGTTTGGGGCCAGTTTCACACCGTTTATCCTCATATTCGGGCTCGGTGGATACATGGTCCTTAAGGGCGATATCCAATTGGGCGTGCTGGCGGCCTTCCTCGAGCTCCTTAACTACGTGTCTTTCCCAATGGAGCAATTGCCGCGGCTGCTCACTCAGATCGCGGCCGAATCGGCCTCGGCGCAAAGAGTGCTCGACCTGTTAGACACTGCGGTCGAGCGCGAGGACGGCGCTGACTTCTCACCCGACCCTCGTTACCCCGCTCTTGAGTTTCGAAACATCACATTCACCTACCCCGGAAGTTCGAAGCCTGCGCTATCCGGCGTCAGCCTCAAAGTAAACCTCGGGGAGACCGTTGCCGTAGTAGGCTCCAGCGGCTCCGGAAAGAGCACCTTGTTCAGGCTTCTCCTTGGCGACTACGAGCCCGACGAAGGCGAGATCTTTGTCTTCGGTCGCTCCGTGCGCGAATGGTCCCTGACCGCCCTACGGAACCGCTTGTCGCACGTAAGTCAAACGACGTACCTCTTCCCCTTCTCGGTCAAGGAGAATTTGAGGCTAGGAGACGAGACCTTGGACGACGACAAGATAGAGGCTGTGGCAAGACTCGCCCAAGCGGACGGGTTCATCCAATCGCTTCCCCAGGGCTACAACACCCCTGTCGGCGAGCTCGGAAACCGCATCTCCGGCGGCGAAAGACAGCGTCTCTCCCTGGCAAGAGCCCTCCTCCGCCGCGCCGATATCCTTCTCCTGGACGAAGCCACGTCTGCACTGGACTACCAAGCCGAACGACGGGTTATCCAAGGGATCTGGGAAGCGGCGGGACACAAGGCCATACTCGTCATTGC
Organism: Candidatus Fermentithermobacillaceae bacterium; assembly: GCA_012842425.1. GTDB lineage: Bacteria > Bacillota > Sulfobacillia > Fermentithermobacillales > Fermentithermobacillaceae > UBA3951. Next base: position 1,765 of record DUSU01000019.1, read on the forward strand.
CCACAGGCTCTCCTCTGTTCAGCACGCAGACAGGATACTGGTCCTCGAGGACGGGAAGCCGGTGGAAAGCGGCACCCACGACGAGCTGATGGCCAAGAAGGGGCGGTACTATCTGCTCTACAGCTCAGAGGAGGAACTTGAGAAAACGCCTGCTCCCCGGACACCTTCGTCGGGAGGTGAACGGTAATGGAGGAGCGAGTTACAGGAAGCCCCGGACGCTCGGGAGGTCCGGGAGTCCATGCAACTTCGGGAGCCCGGCGGACCCCCGGCAGGCTCACTACGCTCAAGAAGGTCCTCGCATTCCTGAGGCCGCATTTCCCCGGTTACGCAGCAGGTATATTCGGGATCGGGTTCGCCAACTTCTTTATCAACGTCTTCCTTGCCCGTATGCTTATGGACCTCACCAGGGGCATCATGGAACTCTCGCGACAGCACCTTACCCAAGCAACCCGGCTAATGGTAGGCGGAACCTTGTTCATGGTTGTCTGGGTGTTCGGATCAGGCCGTTTGCTCGTGTTCAGCATCCATAAGACGGTAAACGACATCCGCCGGAGCCTGTTTGGGAAGTACCTGGGTATCCCCCTCGCCGAGATCGAGGAGAGGCACTCGGGAGACCTCCTGTCGCGGTCGACCAACGCGCTCAGGCAAGTGGGCAACCTCTTCATAGGCGATGTCCAGATATTCGTTAATGTGGCGTTTTCGGGGATCGGAAGCGCCGTGTACATGCTCAAGCTAGACCCCCGGATGGGGATCGCAGGGATCCTCACAAGTGCAGTACCTCTCCTCGTAAACCTTCCCTTCGCAAACCCGCTTCGGGATGCCGGGGTGAAATACCAGGAAACGCAAGCCGGGTTCACCCAAAGGATGTCGGACCTCATAAACGGAAGAGATACCGTCCGGCACATGAACCTTAGCGGCTACGCGGCAGATCGCGCAAGCGAGTCAAGCAAGATGGTGTTCAAGGCCGGAATGAGACAGGTGCGGATATCTACCGCCAGATCTCTGGCCAGCAGTCTGTCGGACCTATCCTCACACGCGTTTTTCATTTACGTTAGCATCATCGCGATAAGAAACCCCTCCCTCATCCCCGTAGCAGTGGCGATGGGGCAGCTGGCGAACCCTGTCCGGCGCTTGTTTGGAAGCCTCGGCGGCATCATCGCATCTATCAATGCCAATATGGGCGGAGCAGAAAAAGTGGTGGAAGTGCTGGATCTGCCGGAGGAACCGGAGCGTTACGCTCCTGCAGAAGCCCAGGCCTCCCGGAGCGAATCCCCGGGCGAAGAAGAGCGGCACGATCTGGCCGGACCCCGGGCGGAACCGGAGAAGCAGGCCTCGCCGGTACACATACCGGGGTCAACTCAAAGGGAAGTCGACCTCACGCCACTCACGATATCCGGCCTATCGGTCAAATACCCGCGCTCCAACCGAACCACCCTGGTCGTGGCCCACCGGCTCACAACTGTTCGAGAAGCAGACGAGATCCTTGTGCTGGATGGTGGGACGGTCGTCGAAAGAGGGCGCCACGCGGAACTTATGGCCCTAGGCGGGACATATCGCAAACTTGTTGACGAAGGCCTAGGTGGGAAGAAAGCGCAAAGAGCATAGCAGGGCTTGAGGAGAGGCATGAAACGGATCGCCATTTTGCGGCATGGGCAGACCCTCGCAGACCTGCCGACCGCCGCCTATATGGAGAAAGGCTCCCTCGCTGAGGGGGCCTTCGCTTTCGTTAATGGATTCCGGTGAGGCTAGAACTCCACTTTCGGAACCGTCATCGCGTCAGGCGATACCTCGTAGTACGCCCTCTCGGAGAACCCGGCTATCCTCGCGAAGATAACCATGGGGAACTGTTTGATCTTGGAGTTGAACACCCTTACCGCTTCGTTGTACCTGCCGCGTTCAGTAGCCAGGCGGTTCTCTGTGCCGGCCAGCTCATCCATAAGGGCTCTAAACTGGGCATCAGCCTTCAGCTGCGGGTAATTCTCGACGACCACGAGGAGCCGTGAAATAGCCGATTCCAGTTCGGTGGCCGCGGCAGCCCTTTCATCCACAGTCCGGGCACCGGCCAGTTTCGCCCTGGCATCGGCGATCGCTGTGAACACTTCCTCTTCGTGGGCAGCGTAGCCCTTTACCGTGCTTACCAAATTCGGTATAAGGTCGTTGCGCCTCTGCAGCTGATTCTCAACCTGCGCCCACTGGCCGTCGACCGCCTCGTTTTCTCTTACGAGCGAGTTGTACGACCCAATGGCCCAGCCGCCTATGAGCACCACAATACCCAGGATTACAAGCAAGACCAGTGCTGTCTTTTTCACCGATATCCTCCTCCTACCATCTCCTACTGGCTCCGCCTCCGCCGCTCCGGCCGCCGCCGAACCCTCTCGGGCCGGTAAAGCCGCCCGAACTCCCGCCTCCTCGTCCTGACCCGCCCCAGAACGGTCCGGGGCCTAAGGGGAATCCTCCGCCCGTTGGGGGACGCTGCAGTTTGCTTATCCTGCGCTCCTTCTCCTCGTGATAACCGCATTTCGGGCAGTGCAGGATGGTCCTGGCAATCCCGCCCGCGTCATAGGTCGCCTGCTGTACCACACGGTCGGTCACAGTCAAACGGCCCTTGCATCTCGGACACCGACGTCCCCTTATGGCGAAATAAGCTATGGCCAATACCGGCAGCCCAAGAAAGAGGGCAAGAAACCCGAACGGCATGTCGGGCGACTCAACGTAGAAATCCTCGTACTCCTTAGATTCAGCCTTAAGGTCCAGCGTCACCCCGGCGTCTCTAGCTACATAATCCGCCGCTACCAGAAGCCCGGCGTAAAGGCCTTTGCCGTACTCGCCATCCCGGAAATACGGGATCATCTTATCCAGCACATCTCCTGCGCGGGCATCGGTGATGACTGGCTCGAGTCCGTATCCCACTTCTGCTCTCAGATCGTGTTCGTCCATGGATACGACTATCAAGAGCCCTTTGTCTTCACCCTTCTTGCCGATACCCCAGGCCTCGTAGAGATGGACCGCGTACTCTTCAATCGACTCATCGCCGTGGTTCTTCACTATTGCAACGGCGAACGTGACTCCGGTCTGGTCAAGGACGGCGTTCACCAGGGCTTCCAGGTTCGACTTGTCTTCTTGAGTCAATACGCCGGCAAAATCATTGATGTTGCCGGTAGCCTTCGGATATGCCGCGAAAACTGAAGAGGCGGTGACCATGACGAAAGCCGCCACCGTGACGAAAAAAGCGATGCCTCTGCGCCGCGATTTGGCTTTGTGGTTTATGACTCTCGCCTGTTTGATCGCCCAGTCACCTCCCAGGTATGTCATCTACCATTACGAGTCTACGCCGGTGCGGTATGAGGATACCCACGTTTTTTGGGTTAGTAGATGCGGTTTTAGGGAATCCTTGGCAACATCAGCTGATCTGGCGACATCAGCCGATCAAGGTCCTGAGGTCCAGCACCCTGTTTGAGATCGAATCAGCGGCCTTGTTCTCCTCACGGGGAACATGACGTATATCCCACTTCTCGAATCGCGAGAGGAGGCCGAGCACCTTCCTGTGGAGCACGGCGAGGCCCTCGTTCTTCACTTTGTACTCGCCCGTTATCTGGCGGACGCACAGCTCCGAGTCAGACCTGATCTCGACCTCGGTTACACCCATCTCAAGGCACTCGGTCAGACCCGCGATGAACGCTGAATACTCCGCGACATTGTTGGTCGCGACTCCGAGGTACAGCCCAAGTTCCCGCTCTCTTTGGTCACCTATCTTGATTACCGCCGCGCAAGATGCTTGTCCGGGATTTCCCCTGGACGCGCCGTCGACGCTCAGTATCGCTTTCATCAGGGCACCTCCCAAGGACCTCGATCTGGAAAGCTGTGGCGCATAGATGATCTCACGGTCATTGCGGTTAGCGCAAGGGTGGGACTGCTCGAGACCGCATACCGTGCCGGCTCTAGCCGTCTGGCAAAAATCGATAGATGGGTTTAGCCCATCTGGCAGAAGATGACAGATAGGCCGAACCCATCTAGCAGAAGTTGACAGATAGGCTCAACCTATCCGGCACGAAATGATAGATACGTTCGGTCTATCCGGCAAGAAGTGATACTTAGGTTGAGCCTATCGGGCAGAAAATACCAGTCGGATCCTCTGTGACTCGCCTTCCTGTAGGTCTAGGCCGTCTTGGCCGAAGTCGGCTCGCCGGCTAGACCCTCTCGCCCGAACCCAGGTACAGGGCGTTGAACAAGACCTTGTACGTCCCTCTGGCTTGCCCGCGGAAGTACGGGTGGAACCCGATAAGCACCGCACGACCGAGACCCACAGGGTACTCTATGAGAGAGGCCTTGTTTAGAATGTGCTGACTGCCGAGAAGCCACCCTGACATGAGCGGGTTGACCGCCGGGTACCGTCCGACGACTATGCCCTGTTCGGTATCCCAAACTGCGTTCCGCTCGAACGCGATGGGCAGCTCCCTGGGAAGACCAAACCCCAGAGGATGCTCCGTATCGATTACGGTCTTCAGGATCGACCCGGGGCAGAAGAACTCCTGAGGCTTCTTGTCGCCCACTATATTTGTGCAGTTCAGCCCCAGCCGCTCGATGGCCCAGTCGGCCGCGCCGGCCACAAACACGCCGTTTCCGCCCTGCTCAAGGAACTCGGCTACGGCTTCCTTGCCTTCCTCTCCCAGACCGCCCGTGTACTCCGGAGGATAGGTGCCGGGGCGGTTACCGTGGGTTATAAACGCCGCGGGCTGCGACGGGAATATGACCGTGTCGAAGTCTTTGGCAAGTGCCCCACGCTTTATCCGCCCGTTAGTTACGGACTCAAAGGAGAATCCGTACTCCTCGAGGACGTAGCGGAGCCACCCTTCGTCGGCAAACCCGCGGTAGCTCTTGTACACCGCGATCCTGGGCTTCCGGAGTTTGATTACCGGGCTCTTGACCACACCTGCGGCGCGCACGTCGACTCCAAACTCCTTGGCCAGGTCACCGAGCGCTTGTGCCTCAGACACGGGGACCAGGAACGTGCCCGCCTCTACTACGGAGCCCTCGTCCCGGTATGAAGCCACGGTGCGGAAGACCGGGATATCCTTATCCAGCAGCCTGTTGACGATCTTCACCGACGCGTTCACGGCAGGGGGAATCGCGAAGTATTTGGGTCCGGCTTCTCCGGAAGTCCCGCTGGTTATAGAGGACGCGGCAACCAGGCTGCCCTTGGGCTTCTCGAGTTTTTCCACCTTTTCGAGGACGGCGCTGAATGGCTTCTTGGCCAGAGTCGCCTTCACGCCCATCATGAGCGGCAGCGTGTGACCCGTCACGTCGTAGGGCAGCTTAGGCGGCCCGCCTGGATACTGCCTGAGGTCGGGATACTCCTGCACTTCGAGGAGGGTCTTGGCGTAAGCCCCGTAAGGCTGGGCCAGCTTTACGACGTATGAGCCGGCGTCAAACGGGACCCTCTCAACCTCAAACGGCTCTTTGGCAACGTGGATTTCGACCAAACCGTTTTCCAGTACTTTCAGGAGTTCGTAGAGCATGACCGGGTCCCTTTGGTCGGCCGGGAAAACGTAGGCGTAAGGCTCTTTCCTCTCAATCGCGCGCTTGGAGATCTTGTAGAAGTTGCCTACCCAGAGGTGGCGGAATTTCGCCGCGTGCGAGAGGCATGCGTAGCATGCGATCTTCTCGTAATCGACTATGTCCCTGAGGCGCCACTCTCCGCCTTTCCACGGAGCCGGGTGGTTCCATGTGGATACCTTGGGGTCAAGCCCGTCGCGCGTCGGCCGAAGCTCGTCAAACCTCCTGGTCGAAGGCGTCGCCAAACGCGCACTGGCGGCCTCGGACAAGATGCGGACTCCGCCGTGGTAGTGCTGGTAGGCGCGGGAAGGCGCGTACCCGTCGTAGGTGTTCAGCCACGATACGCCGGTCTTCCCTTCGGCGAGGAGCTCTCCGGCCATGTGGATACCCAGTTCGGCGACTTCTTGCTGCAGTATGTAATCCACATTGGGGTCGTACGGGTCCATGAACGGCGGGAGGAAGAAGCGGAACCCGAGGTCGCCCATCTGGTGGAGGTCAAACACTATCTGGGGGTGCCAGACGTTGTGGAGTTTTTCTACAGTGAGCCTGTTCTCAACGAGGTTCAGCATGAACCAGTCGCGGTTGTTATCGTGACCCGCGTACTTCTGGTAGATGAAAGGCGGCGCCGAGCCCTCATACGGTGTACCCAGAGTCTGCTTGTACCAATTCACAACCAGGTCCAAGCCGTCCGGGTTCAGAGATGGCACGAACAGCAAGATCACGTTGTCCAGTATCTCTTTGACCTTCTCGTCCTCGCTGGTCTCCAGCTCATACAGGAGCTCGGGCGCCATCTGAGCGGCCCCTACTTCCGTCGCATGAATGGAGCAGGAAATCATGACGATAGTCTTCCCTCTGGCTATGAGGGCCTCGGCTTCCTTGGGGTCAAGGCCTCTGGGATCGGCCAGCCGCGCCTGAATCTCCCTGTACTCGTCTAGATTCTGGAGGTTCTCCGGAGAAGACACGGTGAGGTAGTAGAAGGGTCTACCTTCGGTGCTTTCCCCCATGTGGACGATGCGGAGCCTCCGTGCTCCGTCGGCAAGCATCCTGTAATACTCGGTAAGCTGTTTCCAATCCGCAAGTTTCCGGTCTTCACCGGGGGTGAAACCTAGGAAATCTCTCGGGGGAACGGCAGGCATCGTGACCGGCGCCTCCAAAGGGCGCCTTTCCTCCTTTCGTCCTTTTCGATTCGTCCTTTCGGTCTCCGGCACAAATCCTATGTCAGCCTAAAGAAAGAGCTGGCACCCTAAGAATTTCCCTTCGGGGCCAGCGCTTTCCTTCTATAGGCGAAATATCAGACAAGCTTTTTACTTCCTACCCTAGAGGCCTGCCTGTGCCCACGAGTTGACGCCGGTCACCGGCATGGCCGGCAACTGGAGGGAGCCTACAACCCCTACTTCCTGACGACAGAAGCGACCAGGCTGAAGAAGGACTTGTTGCGGGAAAGGGTGTCCTCCAGAGCGTTCAAGACATAATCGATGTCTTCTTTCTCAACAATGAGCGCCGGTTCCAGACGGATGACGTTTGGGTTGTTCAGCGTGTACACGCTGATCACGCGGTGGCGTTTCATGAGTTCGGAAGCGACAAGGGCGCCGCTGTATTCCTCGGCGATCTTGTTCACCGAACCGGCGGTAAGGACATCCAGGATGCCACCGGGTTTGCGGAACTCTATGCCCATGAGGAGCCCCATGCCCCGGATGTCCTCGATGATCTTGTAGCGTTCCTTAAGGGTATTGAGTCCGGACAGGCAGTAGGCGCCGAGTTCGCGGGACCTCTCCACCAGACCTTCGTTCACGATTTTCTCGATGGAAGCAAGCGCCGCCGCGCAAGCCCTCGCCCCGCCGCCGAACGTGGAAGTGTGGAGGATCGCCTTGGAAAGGCCGCCGTACGCCTTCTCCCACACCTTCTTTGTGGCCATCGTGGCGCCTATGGGAACCACGCCGCCACCAAGTGCCTTGGCCAGGCACAGGATATCCGGGCGAACTCCCTCGTGGTCGGCGGCAAACATCTTCCCGGTACGCCCGAAACCGGTCTGAACCTCGTCGAGTATGAGGAGAGCACCGTACTTCTCGGTAAGTTCCCTCGCCTTTTTCAAATAGCCCGGAGGCGGGACAATCACGCCGCCCTCGCCCTGGACCGGCTCAGTTATGAACGCGATGACTTTGTTCTCTTTCAGGGCCCTTTCCAGAGCGTCCGCGTCTCCGAAGGGCACCTCTACCGTGCCCGGAATAAGCGGGTAAAACGGCTTTTTGTACTTCTCTCGCCCGCCCACAGAAAGGGAACCCAGGGTCTTTCCGTGAAACGCGCCGGTACAGTAGACGAAGACTCCCTCCCCCATGGCCCCCTTGGCCAGTTTGAGAGCCGCCTCAACGGCCTCGGTCCCGCTGTTGGAGAAAAAGGTTATCTCCAGCCCGGGAGGCGCGATCTGGGCCAAGTCGTGGGCAAGGGCAGCCTGGTAGGGGCTGGTCATGACCTGGAGGTAGTTCGGCACTTCTTTGACTTCATCCAGCGCTGCTAGGATGTCTTTGGGGCTGTGGCCGAAAGGAAGGCAGCCGTACCCTCCTACAAAATCTAGATAACGGTTTCCGTGCTCATCGTAAACGGATACCCCGTCTCCCCTCACGAACCTCTTGTCAAAGCCCACTACAGATTGGAGAGTCCGGAGGCCTGGGTTAACGTACCTGGCAAACAGATCTCCCATTTCCCCTTGACTCAGCCCAAGCGCTCCACGAACACCCAACAGCTCCTTTTTCGTCATGTAGAGTCCTCCTCACGGTCGGTTTGCCAATGGGTACCCGCGGAAACCGGGCAACCCGAAGATGGTGGGGGCGGAAAACCGCCTGCTCTTGTTCAGCGACTATGTATGTGCACACATCTGTGCACGTCGATATCTTACACTGACCCCCGCCGGTCGGACAATAGAAAATTGGCCAGATCGCCCAGTCAGTGTAACCATCTACATTATGTCAACATACCTTGAGATGAGGCGCGGCGCCTTCCCTCCCCCAGGCGACGCGCCCGCGCGATTAGGGGCCCTCTTCCAACGCACCCCATCTGGTCGGCTTCCGGCAGTTGAGATAGAATCGAGATATTATGTGGGAGGGAGACACCTATATCAGACCTCACGGCTTCATACAATGAATCCCTAACCCCGGAACCGTCCAGCGAGGAAATCCGGAGGACCATTGCTAATCTCGTCTGGCCGGCGACCGTCGAAAGCGTGCTCCAGATGGGCGTCGGCCTCGTCAATACCGGGATGGTCGGACATCTCTCTGCGACCGCCATCGGCGCCGTCGGGCTCACCAACCGGGCAACCATGGTTGCCTGGGCGCTCTTCCAGGCGGTATCTACAGGCGCTACGGTGCTTGTGGCTCAATCTATAGGTTCGGGCAGGCGCGATAGGGCGAAGACCGTCGCCTCTCAAGCGCTGCTCTTCGGCACGTCCAGCGTGGTTACGTTGGCGCTCATCTTCGCCGTGTTCGGTGCGAAGGTGCTTTCCATTTTCAAGCCCGATCCTTCGCTCCTGGCCACTGCCACCGCATACCTGCGAATTGTGGTCATAGGAATGCCTGCGGTGGGCATCATGACCGCTGCTGGAGCATCTATGCGCGGGGCAGGAAACACCAGGACCCCAATGCTAATCGCTGTCTTCGTGAACCTCATCAACTTGGCGGGAAACAGCGTCCTCATCTACGGTAGACTAGGCTTCCCCGCTCTCGGGATCACCGGTTCGGCCATCTCGACGGTCACAGCCCAGTGGATAGGAGCATCTCTCGCGCTCTTCGCCGTCATGGGCAAGAACTCGCCGCTCGGGCTCGTGTGGCGTGGACCGTGGAGGTTCGCCAAACGCGAACTCAAAGAAATGCTGGAGATCGGCCTTCCGGCCACCGGAGAATCGCTGTTCTGGCAGGCGGCAGCCATTATTCTGACCTTCTTCATCACGGGCTTCGGAACAGAGGCCCTTGCAGCGCACCAGCTCGGTCTCCAGGCGGAATCCATATCGTACATGCCGACGGCTGGTTTCGGGATCGCCGCGACGGCCCTGGTAGGACAGGCGATTGGGGCGAACAACCACCGACTGGCGAAGAGAGTAACGCGGGAGCTAGGAGTGCTTATCACCGTGATTACGGCTTTCACGGCAGGCCTCCTCATCTTCCTGCCCAAACAGATCCTCGCCCTTCTAACCAACGATGCCCAGGTAATCGCGTTGGGGGCCATCTACCTCAGGCTCATGGGCACGGCTCAGATACCCCAGCAGCTGGGAGGCGTGTTCACAGGCGCTCTCAGGGGAAGCGGCGACACGAGGACGCCCATGTACATCGCCGCGCTCGGCCTGTGGTGCGTGAGACTCCCGCTTGCCTACGTGCTCGCGTTCCCTCTCAACATGGGAATAGCCGGGGTCTGGACAGGGATGACCGTGGACCTTTTTGTTAGGTTCACGCTTACGGTACTCAGGTATCGCAGGATCCCGTGGGTACGCGGCGAAACTTTAAGGACTCAAAGCGTCACCGCGGGCGACTGACGAGCGCAGGATCATAAGCCCGGAAGGAGTGTCTTTCCAGTGGGTATCCTTGGCCTAATGTCAACCGCGTTCCTCGTTGGCCTTTCGGGCGCCATGGGGCCGGGAAGCCTCTTGGTTGTCGTGGTCACCGACACCGTGAAGCGCGGCTTCTGGGCAGGCCCCGCGGCGATAGCGGGACACGCGGCTGTGGAGATCGCCATGGTCTCGCTCCTGAGGGTTGGGCTCGGGAAGGTATTGTCCTATAAGCAGGTGCTGGGGACCGTGGGCCTCATTGGGGGGGCCATGCTCTTCTACTTCGGGTACGGCACGGTAAAGACGGCCAAGACGGCCACCCTGTCCCTCACCGCGAGCGAGACGGACGCAAGGAAGTCTGCACCAACGGGCCGCCGGGGCCTAATCGGCACGGCAGTCGCGGGTATGGCAGCAAGCATCTCCAATCCTTATTGGGTACTCTGGTGGGCTACCGTCGGGGCAGCCTACGTAGCGACCTCTGCATCGTACGGCCCGATTGGGCCTGCGGCTTTCTTCGTCGGCCACATCGCGGCCGACCTGGCGTGGTACTCTCTTGTTTCACTGGCCATCGCAACAGGTACCCGCTTCTTCAACGACAAGGTCTACCGCGGGATCCTCTTTGTGTGCGGGACGTTCCTGTTCCTCTTCGGAGCATACTTCTTAAAGCTGGGCATCGACAGCTTCCGTGGATAAAGATAGGAGCCTGCCTTCCGGACAGGCCCCCGCCGGTCGTCCTTTAGCCCGCTTACCTTACTCCTTCTCTGCCTTGGGTTCTTCCGATTCCTTCTTGCCCTTGCCCCCGATCTTGATCTTCGAGAGGGCCTCTGGAAGCATGGAGGCAATCTTCTCGATAACGCCCTTCCCGCCAAAGGGGAACACCTGGACCTCCGTACCTTTCACCGCTATGACGGCAATAGGCCTCAGAGAAGCGCCCGCTCCGGAGCCTCCTCCGGTCCCGGATTGCTCCGTCTGCTTGCCCTCTCCGCCCCCGGAACCGTAACCGAAGGATACGGTCTGGACCGGAATCAAGGTGACATCGCCGACGACAATGGGCTCACCTACGCACGTCTTGGTGGATATGAACTTCTCGAGACCGGACACCGTAATCCCCAACATGTCCTGTAGGTCCACCTGAAAACCCTCCTTGTTCAACCTCTCTTATCTACCCGGATATATGCGCCCCGAGTACCGGCGCTTTCCTGGACTCCCCCGCACGCCTCCTCCAGAGAGGTCTGATATCGCGCGAAAGGAGGAATCTCCCGAGGATGTAGGCCACCTGAGCCGGCAGGAACCATGTTTCACCTTGAACTCTCGCGAAGATCACTGAGTCGACGAAGTTGGGCTCAAGCGTCATCCACTCCTGGCGGGTCATGCCGGACCAAGTCACGAAGGCAGCGTAGGCCATCCCGGTCGCGCCCGGGTCGCCGAGACCGCATTCGACATGGACCCGTCCCTTGAGATGCGAGGCTTTGACCAGACGCTTTGCAGTCGTGAGGACGATCCGTCTGACCTTGGGGCTTAACCACCGCCCGACCTCGTCGGCCTTCACCTTCAGGGAGAAGCCCCTTCTCGTTTGGGCCCTCTCATCCGGACCTTTTTTCCGTAAGAACCGCCCCGGCTTTAGGGCTTCCAGGGCCTTCCCCGCTCTCCCTGCCTTCATAGCCTTCAGGAATCCCGTCTTTTCCTTACTCTTCGCCGGTTGGGAACCCTCGGGGACGACTGCCTCCTGCCCTTCCGGCGGCTCAGGCCTTGGCCGCGCTCTCTTGGCAGGAGAGCGTGATCCTCCGACCCTCACACCTGCCACAAGGACTCTGAGGGAACCTCCGGACTGGTACTCAGCACCCAAGAGCCCGCCGAGAACGGTCAACCGTGCCGTCCCGGCAGGTGTGATAGCAATGACTGCCTCCGGAACGTCCGGCGGGCAGGCCTCTCCTGAGCCGCCATCTCCCGCCTCGGTCTCTCCGATCTCCGGCAGTTCGTCCAGGTCACCCTCTACCCTACACTCTCCCTGAACAGCGGCTCCCACCGGAAGTACCAAGAGGAGGATGGCAAGGAGCAAAACTCCCGCCAACACCAAAAGAAGCGCCTTGGCTACCACCAAGAGAGCCGCCACCGGGAAAGCCATCAGAACGCCACCTTTAGTCCTGCTTTAGTCTCGCTTCTATTACAAAGGGCTTCGAATGCGCCGGCAAACCGGAATCACCGTCTAGCTCCTTCACGCCTGTCCCTTCAGTAACCTAGTACACGGGCGAGAGGAAAATGTCTGACGGGCGACCGAAGAATTTCAAATACTCGTACGGGTCACCGCCCAAGTGCTCCTGCCAACTCTTGCAGGAGGACAGGAAGTCCATCCACAAGCTTGTCGAACTCCTCCACGCGGAAGAACTCGTTGGGGCCATGGACGTTCTCGTCGGGGCTGGAGGTCGCAAAGAACACCAGGTAGGTCCCCAGAACGTCCAGGAAGGTCCTCGCAACCGGCAAGGTGCCCCCGAGCCTCACCGTAACCGGCTCTCTCCCGTACATCTCTCGGAGCACCTTCGACATGACGGGCATCACGGGATGGTCCTGGGGGATTACGTACGGGCGCGAATTGCCCGGAAACGCCATGACATTGACGCGCACTCCGGGAGGCGTGTGCTTCTCCACGTGCTTCGTCAAGAGATCCACTATCTTGTCGGGCTCCTGGTTGGGCACAAGCCTGCAGGTTATCTTGCATGCCGCCTTAGCGGGGATTATGGTCTTTATGCCCTCGCCCTGGAATCCTCCCCACATACCTACGACATCAAGGGTCGGTCTGGCCCAGAGTCGTTCGAATACAGTGAAGCCGGGCTCTCCGAAAAGCTCCGGGACTCCGGCCCGTTCTTTGTAGTCGCCCTCATCGAAAGGAACCTTGGCAAAGGCCTCGCGCTCGGCCGGAGTGAGATCGGCGACATCGTCGTAGAACCCCTCCACCAGCACCTTTCCGTCCCAAGCCTTCGTGCTGGATATGATCTGGGCCAGGGCAATGAGGGGGTTGTTCACCGCGCCGCCGGCGCCACCGGAATGGAGGTCCTGCCTCGGGCCCTGAACGTCAATCTGGATCCCGCACAGACCCCGAGAACCGGTTGTGAGCGACGGGATCTCGCGAGAGTACATCCCACCGTCGACGGAGACCACGAGGTCGCACTTTAGGAGCTCCTTGTTATCGACCAGGAAGGCTTTGAGGTTGGGGCTGCCGATCTCCTCTTCTCCCTCAAACAAGAACTTGACGTTAACGGGCAACCCTTCTCCCTGAAGGGCTTTCTCCACGGCCACGATTGCCGGAAAGACCCCGCCCTTGTCGTCGGCCGCCCCGCGGGCGAACACTTTGCCGTCTCTTATCTCGGGCTTGAAAGGCTCGGTAACCCACTCGTCCAGCGGGTCTGCGGGCTGAGTGTCGTAGTGCCCGTAGATCATGACCGTCGGGGCACCGGGCTCCTTCGCGCCGGCAAACCCGTAGACAATGGGATGACCTCCGGTGGGGATCACCCGGACATCCTCAATCCCCGCCCTCTCCATCCTCGCCTTGAGCCACCGGGCAGCCCTGTCAATATCGGGTTTATGCTCGGGCAATGCGCTGACGCTGGGGATCGAGAGGAACTCGAGGAACTCGTTTATGTACGACATTTGCCTTCTCCTTTCTGGTAGGTGTTTCCGCCGTCTTCACAAACACTATACTTGATGTAGTCTGGTAGTCTGTAGGGTAGATAGCGATTTCTCTACTCGTTCAAGGATTCGACAAAACACTTTAGCCAGGGAGGCACCTATGCTGGACGCAGTACTCTTTGACCTGGACGGCACCCTCATAGATACGACTCAAGCCATCGTGACCAGCCTTCAGTACACGCTCTGGTATTTCACCGGCGAGAAACGAGACAAGGAACACTTCAGGATCTACCTGGGTGTCCCTCTGGACGAGGTACTGAAAGACCTGGTACCGGACCACGCCGCGGAAGCCCGCGACATCTACGTCGAACACAACCTATCCATGCACGACGAAATGGTCAGGCTGTTTCCGGGAACCCTCGAAACCATTGAAAAGCTGCGGAGTCGTAATGTGAAGTTAGCAGTGGTCACCTCGAAGCGCAGGCGCTCGGCCACGTTCGGAATGGAGGTCACCGGGCTTCTCGGGCTTTTCGACGCCACTGTGTTCTATGAAGACACGACCCGGCACAAGCCCGAGCCGGACCCCATCCTGAAGGCTCTGGACCTCCTTGGCATCCGGGAAGGGTCTGTCTTAATGGTGGGCGACAGCGTCTACGACATAAGGGCGGCCAAAAACGCGGACGCCCTGCTCAAAGAAGTGGAGGTCAAATCGGCGGGCGCGGCCTACGGACCGTCGGGCCGGGACGTCCTCACTAAAGAAAACCCCGACTACATCCTGGACTCAGTTAGCCAGGTGTTGTCGGTGCTTGAGAACTGAGGGTTTCCCCGTCACCTGAAGGTCACGTCGCCGCTCACGGTCTCAATCTCGATAGCCGTTTTCCCAGACCCAACGGAACCCTCTGCCTTGCGGCGTCCGCCGGACCTGGAGGCTTTGATGACATCCCCGGGGCTCGTGATGGAACCGCTCACAGTGACCGCTTTCACGGAGCCTCCGGTCCCTTCGGGGACCTCAATCGATATGTCACCGCTTACGGTCTCGATAGAGAGCTCTTCCATCTCGCTTCCCAAGACCCCCTCGAAATCGCCGGAGACCGAGGTCACCTCCACGCGAGACGGGCTGTCATCGAGCCGGATGTCTGCCGATACGCAGTCCAGCTCGAGGCGGCCCCGCACACCTTGGACCTCGACGCTGCCCGAAACAGAGCTGAGCTTGAGATCGGAATCTTCCGGGACGGTAAGGACAAATGAGGAGTGGACACTGGCCTTACCGGCCAAAGAGCCCGGACGGTGGACCTCGAGGTAAAGAGTCTTTCCCGAATACCTAGGCACCAACTTGACTTCGCCGGCATACTGCTTAGCCTCGTCAAGGCTCTTCGCCCTTACGGTCACTGTAGCCGTACCTGTGACCGACCGGGTGGCCGTTCCCGTCACAATGACTCCGCCCGTGGCACTTACTGATAGTCCGGTGACTCCCGTACCAAATGCCTCGTCGATGGGTATTTCGTAGATATAGGCCTCAGTGGGGCCGGCGATGAAGTTCCCCGGATACTGAATGTTGATTAAGTCGGTCCATCCGTACGCCTGGTAAGCCCAAGCAAATCCCAGGGCGAGGACGGTTAGAAACACCGCGCCGCCGCTAATCCGGACTCTTACCTCAGGATCGCGGGATGCGAGAGTATACTCCAGGCCCAAAAACACTATGGTCAGCGGCCACCATGTCAGAAAGGCGTCGCGAGGAAAGGGAGCTACTCCGGCCGTCTCAAGCACAACCATGAGACCTACGGCGATGAGCACTATACCCAATGTGTACTTGCCCACAGTCCTCCGCATCTTGACTCACCCTCTTTACATCCTTGGCGCTCCTTAATACGTCTGAGCCGTGGAAGGGTAACGGCCGTTCGTGGCAGAACATGGGACATGTAACACGTCATGGAACTCTCTTACGGAACAAAGCGCAAGAGGAGGTATTCGAGTGGATAGGAAGTCTAATGAGGTCCGGGTTCCCCCGCCCCCACATACCCCTTCCAAACCCGTTGTGGACGTCGTGCACGGAGTCACCATTGAGGACCCCTACCGCTGGCTTGAGGACGGGAACTCGCCTGAAACCGTCGCGTGGACCGGTGCCCAGAACAAACGTACAGAAGAGGTCCTCGGCCAGGTCCCGTCCAGAGACTACTTCGTAGATGAACTAACACGCCTTCTTTCCGAAGATTACGTGGGCTCTCCGGTAATCCGGAAAAACAGGCTGTTCTACATAAAGAGGGTCGCCGGCCAGAACCAACCGGTGCTCTGCATGCGCGAACTGTCGGGCAGCTCGCCCGAAAGGGTCATCCTCGATCCCAACAAAGCCAGCTCACGAGGGATCGTGGCGCTGGACTGGTGGTATCCGTCTAGAGACGGCACGAAACTCGCCTACGGCTACTCAGAGCGCGGAGACGAGTGGAGCGTGCTCAGGGTCCTGGATATCGAGTCAGGCGAGACTCTGCCCGACCATATCGAGAGGGCCAGGGGAGCCGGCGTAACCTGGGAACCTGACGGCATGGGGTTCTACTACAGTCGGTACCCCAAACCCGGCGAAGTGCCCCCGGGAGAGGAAAACTACAACCGTCACCTGTACTACCACCGCCTGGGCCAAGACCCTCAGGAAGACCGGAAGATATACGGCGAAGGACGGCCCAAACACGAGATGTACGGCACATCGCTTTCGGACGAAGGCAAGTATCTCCTGCTCACCGTCATGCACGGATGGAACAGCACTGACCTCTTGGTGCGAGAGGCTCACGATATGGACGCCCCCTTCACTCCGGTCGTTCAGGGGATTGACGCGCTCTTTAGCGGCAGGATCCACAAGGGAACCCTGTATATGATGACAAACTACAAGGCTTCCAGATACCGGGTAGTCGCCGTTGACCTTGCCCGGACAGATGAGTCATCCTGGCAGGAGATCATCCCCGAAGATCCTGAAATAACGCTCACCCACTTCACCATCGCAGGGGACTCCTTGGTCGTCACCGGGATGAAGGACGCGTCTTCCCGCGTTTTCGTGTACGACCTGGACGGCTCCAACAAGAGGGAGATCACCCTTCCCACCCTCGGGACGGTCGGTTCGGTATCCGGGCAAGCCGAAAGCCCGGAGGTGTTCTTCGAGTTCCAGTCATTCGCCCAGGCCAACGGCATTTACCGGTTCTACTTGGACGGTTCCGGAAATGCCGAACTGGTGCTAAGGAGCAGTCAGAGCCTCGATCCTTCACTGATCGCGATAAAACAGGTCTTCTACTCATCCAAGGACGGGACCCGGATCCCGATGTTCATCATCCACCGGAAAGACCTTCTTGAGGGCGAAGGTACCAAGAGGCCTCACCCCACGGTCCTCACGGGCTATGGAGGCTTCAACCTGGCTCGAGTCCCGGCGTATTCAGCGGCCATACTGCCCTGGATAATTGCCGGCGGGATCTACGCATCGGCAAACCTCCGCGGCGGCAACGAGTACGGTGAGGAGTGGCACCGCTCCGGCATGCGCGAGAAAAAGCAGAACGTCTTTGACGATTTCATAGCCGCGGCCGAGTACCTGATAAGAGAAGGGTACACCGACAAGGAACACCTGGGGATCTGGGGACGGAGCAACGGAGGTCTCCTGGTCGGAGCGGCCATGACCCAGCGTCCCGACCTCTTCAAGGCGGTCTCTTGCGGAGTCCCCCTTCTGGATATGGTCAGGTACCATAAGTTCCTAATCGCCTACATCTGGGCGTCTGAGTACGGTGACCCTGACGACCCCGAAGCCTTCAAGTGGCTGTATGCCTACTCGCCCTACCACAGGGTGAGAGAAGACGTGGTATATCCTGCCGTGTTCTTCTATACGGCGTCGTCAGATTCGAGAGTCGACCCGATGCACGCAAGGAAGATGACAGCGAAACTCCAGGCCGTGCAGCTTAAGAGCGGGAGCAGCAACCCCGTGCTCCTTGTGGTTGAGTCCGATGCCGGCCACGGCGTGGGCAAGCCGCTCTACAAAGTCGTAGAGGAGCAGGCGAATATGTGGGCATTCCTTGCCTGGCAGCTCGGACTGGAGGTTCCTCACAAGACGGGCCTCCAGACTTAGGAGCCCGGGGACGGTCAGTTCCGGAGGGACCGGCGCAAGGGACCAAGGGACTCAGACTACGCCTTGCGGTCGTTCTTAGCGTCCTGTGAACGGGGATATACTGTATCAGGAACACAGCATGACCGCCTAAGGAGAGTGGTCCCATGTCCTGGCTTACCTGGGCCGTGATAGCAGCGGTTTTCTGGGGCGTTGGCCCTATTTTCGCCAAACTGGGACTTGAGAAACCGGACGCCCTTACGGCGCTCCTAATCCGCAGCGTCGCTGTCGTCGCGGTCCTTATCGCTTGGGTTCTGCTCCGCGGCGACCTGAGGAGCAGCCTCGCTCAGGTGAACGGCCGGACACTGGTCCTCCTTCTCTTGGAGGGAGCCTCGGCTTCGGTACTTGCCCATTTTGCCTATTTCAAAGCTCTGCAGGAGGGCAGCATAGCCGGAGTTGTCCCGATCGCGGCCGCATACCCGCTGATCTCGGTGGCCCTTTCTGTGATACTGTTAGGAAGCAGACTATCCGTGGGAAAGGGCATCGGGGCCATCGTCACCGTCCTGGGAGTATATCTCTTGCAGCGATACTAGGGGATAACTAGGAGACCGGTGCCTCCCGCGGCACGAACGGAGGGTCTCCAATGGCTTTCTCTGTCGCCCTCATCCAGCATGAAGCGTACGACACAAAGTCCGCCGCAGACGGCCTTGCAAGAGTCCTCGACCTCATCGACCAAGCGGCAGAGGCCCGCCCCGGCCTGGTAGTACTTCCCGAATGCAGCTATCCCGGGTACTACCTGGGGCTTGACGAAAACCCCGCAAAAGCCCTCTCGGGCTGGGAGAGCGCTTTAAAGCGGTTCATTGAGAAGGCCAAGGTGCACAAAGTCCACCTTGTTGCCGGGATCGCCGAGCTCGACGGTAGCAATGCCTACAACTCTGCCTACCTCATAGGTCCGGACGGACAGATCATAGGAAGGTACCGAAAGACATTCCTCTGGCATTTCGATTCCAGGTGGTTCACTGCGGGCGACGAGTACAGGGTATTCGACACACCCCTCGGCAAGATAGGCATTCTCATCTGCGCTGACGGGCGACTCCCCGAGATCGCCAGAGTGCTGGCCCTAAAGGGCGCCGAGATCATCGTGGACCCGACCAACTGGGTCGCTACCAGCGCCGGCCTGGAGGCGCTCCGTAACACCCAGCCCGACTGGATTATACCCACCCGAGCGCTTGAGAACGGAGTTTGGTTCCTGTGCGCCAATAAGGTCGGTTGGGAAGCCGAGTCGGTGGTCTATTGCGGGCAGAGCTTGGTCGCATCGCCGGACGGAACGGTGCAGGTGAGGGGCTCAAACGGCTCTCCGGAGATCATCACCGCCACGGTCGATGTTGACCCGCGGGACAGGCAGAGGGCATTGGCGCTCCGCAAAGAGTGGTTCAGGGATGAGTACTCCCTTCTTCACTCGCCCAACGAGAGGGTCCCGCTGGCCTCCGTCGTGGGGACACACCTATCACCTGCCAAATCGTTCTCCTACTTGGCGATCGTGCAGATGGACAGGGACATCTCGTTGCAAGAGTTCCTATTATCCGGCGCGCTGCTGGCTAGAAGGATGGCGGAGCAAGGGGCCGGTCTCATCGTGTTCCCCGAGCTCCCCGTGACCGTCATGCGGGACTTCGGGAGGCCGATCACCGAAGCACTCCTGCCGGTAAGTGTCGCGGCCGGTGCCAGCATTGCCGTTACCACAAAGTCTGGCCTGCGCCCGGTTACAACAATCCTAGACCCCAAAGGAAAGACAACGACTCTAGGCGCCGAGGGTACTTCATCCCAGGTTGTCGATTTGGGAGGCATCAAGGTCGGGTTCCTCCTGGGAACCCAGGGCTTCGTTCCTGAAGAAGCGAGACTTCTGTTCTTGAAGGGAGCAGACGTGATAGTCTGGCAGACCGACTCGGCGACGGGGAAGGAGAAACAAGTGGCGATCACCAGGGCCATAGAGAACCGGGTGTTCGTAGCGCTCGCCAACTGCGCGTCGAAGAGCCCGGACCGGACCAGCATGATCGTGTCTCCCTCAGGCCGGCCCTTGGCGGAAGCTTTCCCGTCATCGCGGCAAGCCATCATTGCCCAGATATCTCCCGCCGAATCGCGGGTGAAGGAGATTGTCCCCGGAACAGACGTGTTCAGAAACAGGGCCCCGTCTCTATACGGCCCGTTGGGCTCCCCATCGTAGAGTAGCAGCGTCCTTCCTGAACAATCTCCGCATGGGGGAACACGTCTCTACACTCCTGGAGCAACCGGCCCTCATCGTAGAGCGGCCAGATGTGCGTGAGCAGGAGCCGCCTTACACCCGCTTGAGCCGCGATCTCGCCGGCTTGCCTCGCGGTCAAGTGTCCGGGCGCAACGTAATCCGCATCTGCCTCAATGCCCGAAGCCTCGCAGAGGAACAAGTCCGCTCCTTTCGCGGCCTCGATGAGGGCATCGCACGGGCGTGTGTCGCCCGAATAGGCGATTACTCCCCCGGGTCCTTCTATCCTCACGGCCAAGGAAGGTAGTCCGTGGACACCCTGGTAGAAGGTCAGTTTGAGGGATCCGACTTTAAGGGACATCCCCGGAGACAGAGCCTTCCCCGACGTGACCTCCTTGTACGTTAAGAACGAGAACTCCGCCTCCGGCTGATCAGGCGCATATATGCGCACGTGGTGCGGGAGTTCTTTGTAACGTTCTTGAGCGGCCGCCGCACAGCGGAGTACCGTTACGTCTGAGAAATGGTCAAAATGCAGGTGCGAAAGGATCACGGTATGTATCTTCGATAGGGGCCCCCACGTGCTCCTGAAAGCGGCTCAGCACTCCTGGACCGCAGTCCAGCAGGATACCGTCAGTAGAACCAGTAGAACCAGAAGTGCCAGACTCTCCCGCCTCAACCCAGTAGCCGGGACCCGCCCCGCCGGCCGGCGGGTACGGTGAGTACTTGCCCAGAACCGTCATCTTCATGGCCGGTCACCTCATTACTTGCTACCTGGAAGCTCGCGGATTCTCCCTTGGGACGCCGTAAGATGACAAGACAAACAGATCGGGACTCCGCCAGGTACGAAGGTGTTGGGTTTGTGTTTACCCTGTTTGTATGCTATCATATTTTCTGCGTCCGAACGGTGGGGGCTTAGCTCAGCGGTAAGAGCGCTCGGTTCACATCCGAGAGGTTTCGTGGGTTCAAATCCCTCAGCCCCCACCACTTCTGTTTTCTCGCTATGCCTCCCACCTCATGAAGCATTCTCAGAGTACGTTCTCACGGCACACCCTCATGGTGCATTCTCATGATGCATTCTCACGGTACAATCGCCAGACCACAGCGGCCGGCTCGCCTTTCAGTTGGCTGAGCTGGTTCAGTTGGTTAAGTTGGCCCGTTGGTTCGGTTGGCTCCGTTGGTTCAGTGGCTTCAGTTCGCCTTTCGAAGCTTCATCAGGACAAGCGTTCGCCGGGAACCGTCTTCCCATCTGCAGGTTACCCTTCCCTCGGGCCTGAACCCAACCTTCTGATAGCAGCGTCTGGCCCGTCCGTTGTCTTGATCGACCCTCAAGAAGATCTCCTGGAGCGCCGTTGCCCTGAAGAAAGCATTCACCAAAGTGCTTACGGCGTCTTCCCCAAGGCCCCGGTCCCACAAGTCTTTCTCACCGATGAAAACTCGTATCTCGGCCGTCCTGGTCCTCCAAGTTATGTTCAGTACTTCTATCTCGCCTATCAAACGTCCGTCGAGGAGCTCGATTGCGAAGGTCCTGTGCTGCAGCGTTGGTCTTAAGTGCCACTCACGCGCGTCCTCAACGGTCTGGAACTTCTTACCTGCCCAACGGACTATGTCCGCGTCGTTTTCCCACTCCATAAGTTTCGGGATATCCTCGTCCTCAACCGGGCGGAGCCTTACCTTCTCGCCGTCTAGGACCCGGAGTTTCCCTACCTTACTGTCTTCACGCAACGACATCCGATATACGCCTCTCCCTGCCCGGTTCTCGAAAATAGACTCCTACCAGGCAGTTTTGGGGATTCTACGAGGGGCGTACCATTTCCCTTCCCACAGGTAGATGTAAATTCGGGCAGTCCTAGAAGCGAGTGACTCCGGCGTTGCGGCGCACAGGTAACGGCAACTCTTGGGATGCGCAAAGTCACTATGTTGTGACAGGCGGACGTCCCTATGACCAGCATGACCGGCCCGTTCAGGAGGACCTGCTTAGCAGCAAGGGATGCCCGCCGCTATACCCATTTCTCAAACTAGGCTATCTGCTTTACAAAAGGAGCCTGGATGAGATGCTCCATATTGTTGCGTCTCAAGGCGCACTCAAGGATCCCGTTCACCAGGTCGGTGTACGACCAACCGCCCTTCTCGGCAATGCGCGGGTAGTCAGAAAATCCCGGCGCCAGCCCCGGCAGGGGGTTCACTTCCATGACGTTTGGGACTCCATTCCGGTCGAGCCTCAGGTCGACACGCGCCAGGTCACGGCAATCCAGAGCCCGGTATGTCTTCAGCGCGGTATCCTTGAGCAGGGCCTCAAGTTCGGCCGATATCGGCGCGGGGCACATGTAATATATGTCGTCCGACCAATCGGTTTTGAACTGCCTTGAGTATACCCGTGCGTGGTCCTTAGGAATAGCATCGAAGTTGATCTCCATCACGGGAAACAAGATGGGGTTCTTGTTCCCCAGGATTCCCACTGTGAACTCGCGTCCGGGCAAGTACTCCTCGACCAGGACAGACTGGCGGTAGAGCGCAATAAGCTTGCGGACCTCGGCGGTCAGCTCGTTCATGTCCCTGCAATACGAGCTCGACGACACACCCATGCTGGAACCCTCATGGGCAGGCTTCACGAATAGCGGAAACTCGAGGCCTCCGACGTCGATCTCATCGCTTGACGAAAAAACGCGGAATCCCGGCGTCGGTATCCCGTGGTAGGCCAAGACCTTCTTGGTAAGAGGCTTGTCGAGAGTCAGCGCGAGCGTGAGCACTCCTGAACCGGTGTAGGGGATTCCGAGCATCTCCAGGATGGAAGGTATGTGGCTTTCCCGAGACTCTCCCCTAAGGCCCTCACACATGTTGAAGACGATGTCTAAACGGTTGGATAGAAGTTTGAGGTACGCGGTGTCATTTCCCTCAATGAGCTGTACTTCGTGCCCGTGCGCCCTAAGCGCTAGGGCTACTGCGGCTACTGTCGACTCCGAATCCAATTCGGCACCCAGGTCTGGAGGCTCTCCCTCCTCCGGCGGGGCACCTTTCAGGTTGTACATTACGCCGACAACGGCCATCCCAACCACTTTCCCCCTTCATAGGGCTTTGTCGCAGTGAATTATGGCACGGAGGCAAAGCACCGTCAATCGAATTCGGGTCCTAGTCTGAGGCCGTAGGATTGACCAGAACGCCACTGACGTCCCTTGAACAACTGATCAACTAGCAGAAGATGACAGATAGCCACGGGGTATTGTGCGTTCTGTGTACATCGCCGAGAGGCTATCTGTCACAAATCGCCATGTTGTCAGTTGTCAACATGCATTTTTCACGAGATAGGATGATCCTATCTGGTAAGAACAGCTAGATAGGTGGAGTCTATCTGGCAGAAAAAGCTAGATAGACACGAAGCCCGGATAGTCCCCAGGGACTAACCGGGCTCCTCAGTTCTCAGTAATTCAGTTTGCGGCAGTCAGCGTCAGTTACGGCCGTTGCCGCCTGCGGCTATATGGATCTAATCAAGGCCGGTTGCACGCGCCTACTGCCAACGGCTAGTGAAGGTCGCTGACGGCTTGCGGCTGCTCAGGGCACTTATCGGCCACAACAGGCAGCCCGACCAGCTCCTCAGGCCCCTCCTTCACGAGGGCGATGCTCAGTACCTCATCCATATGGCTCACAAAGGATACGCTAATCTCGTCCCGGATGTTGGGCGGTACTTCCTCCAGGTCCTTGCGGTTCTCCTGGGGGAGTATGACGCTCATGATGCCTGCCCTGTGAGCGGCGAGGACCTTTTCCTTAACGCCGCCTATTGGCAGCACGCGGCCCCGGAGGGTGACCTCGCCGGTCATGGCGATATCGTGTCTCACGGGACGGTTGGTGAGGGCCGAGGCCATAGCGCAGGCCATCGTAATCCCGGCCGACGGTCCATCCTTGGGGATGGAGCCTTCGGGCACATGGATGTGGATGTCCACGTTCTCGTAGAAGTCCTCGTTTAGGCCCAAGTCGAGGGCTCTGGAGCGGAGGTAGCTCAAGCCGGCATAGGCCGACTCCTTCATGACATCCCCCATCTGGCCTGTGAGGGTGAGCTTGCCCTTGCCCTTCACAACACTGACCTCCACGGAGAGGATATCCCCTCCGACGTCGGTAACCGAGAGGGCAGTCGCGACGCCGACCTGGTTCTCTTTCTCGGCTTGGCCATAGTGGAACCGGGGGATTCCGAGGTACTTGGCCATGTTCTTGGGCGTGATGCGCACGCGCTTCCTCTTGCCGGAAACCAGGTCCTTCGCGGTCTTCCTGCATATCGTCGCGATCTGCCGCTCCAGGTTCCTTACGCCTGCTTCGCGAGTGTAAGACCTAACTATCTCACGCAGGGCTTCCTTGCCTATGGCCAGGTGAGACGGCTTGAGCCCGTGCTCCCTGAGCCCCTTTGGAAGGAGGAACTGAACTCCTATCTGCGTCTTTTCTTCTTCGGTATATCCCGGGATAGTGATGACTTCCATGCGGTCAAGAAGCGGCCTCGGGATGGTGTGACTCGAGTTGGCCGTAGTTATGAACATGACCCGCGACAGGTCAAACGGCACCTCAAGGTAGTGGTCGCTGAAGCTGAAGTTCTGCTCGGGGTCCAGCACCTCGAGGAGCGCCGCGGCGGGGTCACCTCTGAAGTCAGAGGCGAGCTTGTCGATCTCATCCATCAGGAAAACGGGGTTTCTCGAACCCGCGTTTCTCATACCTTGGATAATCCGGCCGGGCAGCGCCCCGATATAGGTCCGCCTGTGACCGCGGATCTCGGCCTCATCTCGCACGCCGCCCAGGGAAATCCTCACGAATTTGCGGTTGAGCGCGCGGGCGATGGACTTGGCAAGAGAAGTCTTCCCCACTCCCGGAGGGCCGACGAAGCACAGGATCGGGCCACGGGGCTTATCGACGAGCTTCCTTATGGCCAGGTACTCAAGGATACGCTCCTTGACTTCCTGAAGCCCGTAGTGGTCCTCGTCCAGTATCTTCTGGGCTGCGCGGACATCGATGGTGTCGTCCGTGAGGACGTTCCAGGGTAGCGATACCATCCACTCAAGGTACGTCCTGACTACGACGGCTTCGGCCGACGATTGAGGCATCTTCTCAAGGCGGTCGACCTCTCTCAAGGCCCTCTCCTTCGCCTCTCCCGAGAGGCCGGCCTTCTCGATCTTATGGCGGAACTCATCGGCCTCGCTCACGGTTTCGTCGCGGTCGCCGAGTTCCTTTTGGATGGCCTTCATCTGTTCCCGCAGCCAATACTCCCGCTGGCTCCTCTCGATCTGGTCCCTCACGCGCCTGTTGATGCGCTTCTCGAGGCCTACCATCTCGATCTCCTTGTTGAGGAAAGACACCAGCTTGCTGATCCTGTCCTTGACCGGGACTGTCTCGAGTATCTCCTGCTTCTCAGCGAGGCTCAGAGGGATGTGGCTCGCGATGGAATCACAGAGCTGACCTGGGTCAGAGAGCGTCGCTATGGAAATGAGGGTCTCGGCGCCGACTTTCTTGGTCACGCGCACATATTCCTCATACTGCTCGGTGAGAGTCCTGACGGCCACCTTTGCCTCTGCCGGAGGCATGGCCTCCTCGGCGAGCGTTGTCGCGCTAACGACGTAACCGGGCGAGGTCACCAGGTACGAGTTCACCTTGATGCGGGCCACGCCCTCGATCACAATCCTGTAGTGCCCTTGAGAAGTCCTCTCGATCTCCTTTATGACTCCAAGCGTCCCGACTTCAGAGATGTTCTCAGGAAGCGGGTCGACTATATCGTTGTCTTTTTGAGTGCACATGGCGATCCGCATGTCTCCGGACTGCGCCATCTCTACCGCCTTCACCGATCTGGTGCGACCAACCTCCAAGGCAGTCGTAGTGCCCGGGAACACCAAGATATTCCTAAGGGGTAGGAGCGGGTAGGACTTGTTCTCTGTCTTGACCATATCCGAAGCTGCACCTCCCGCATTCTCCGCTTCAGTTCTCAGCCACATCATATTAGCCCGCAAAGCGGAAGTGACATGGCCTGGAGAACGCGAGAGATATATTCTCGAACGCCGGATGCAAGTCCTTCACTTTAGGGTTGGGAAGCTCTGGATAAGCAGGAATGATGCTGGAGACCTACTGAGATCTGGTGAGGTCTACTGAGCTCAGGCGCCTGCGACCATGCCGTCCAGTACCTCCTCAAGGCGGTCTACCGGGACCACTTCGAGCGGCAGGAGCGAGTACCTGTCCTGCCAGTTGGCCCTCGGGATAAACGCCCGCTCGAGCCCGGCTTCCCTGGCCGCCTCGAGTTTCTGGTCGACGCCCCCCACCGGCCTCACTTCGCCCCTGATGGAGACCTCGCCGGTGAAAGCCGTTCGCGGGTGAAGGGGAGTCTTGGTCATCGCCGAGTAGACGCTGGCGGCTATGGCGAGGCCCGCCGATGGCCCGTCCACGGGAGTACCGCCGGGGAAGTTGACGTGGATATCCCAGGCGTACGGACGTATCCCCGCGATCGACGTCAGGGCCGTACGCACATTCTCCACAGAAGACATGATCATGCTCTTCCGCCGCAGGATGTGGGTACCTTTGCCCATTTCCTCCTGCTCTATGACGCCGGTGATTATAACCTCTCCTCGCCTATCCGCTGCCTCCTGCACGACCTGGCACTCAATGTCTATGACGCACGCCATACCCGGACCGTACACGGCGAGGCCAAGCGCCGCGCCGATGGTTGGCTCGGAGTGAATGCGCGGCGAGGGACGAGGGCTGTGGTGGCCCTGAGCGATGATCCATTCAATATCACGGAGTTCGATGGATTGGCGCCCTTGGACGGTGATGAGGCCCGACGCCATTTGGACCAGGTTCACCGCATCCCGCCCGTTATCCGCGTACTTCTTGATCATCTCAACGGCCCTGGGGTCGATCTGGACGCCTGCTTTTCGAGCCGCGCCTTCCGCAATGCGCCCAATTTCATCGGGAGAGAGAGCCCTGAAAAACACCTCCAGGCACCTTGACCTGAGGGCCGGGGATATGTCCTCGGGCAACCTGGTTGTGGCTCCGACCAGGCGGAAGTCGGCCGGCAGTCCGTTCTGGAAGATGTCGTGGATGTGTTCGGGGATGTTGGGGTCTTCCTGGGAGTAATACGCGCTTTCTAGGAAGACCTTCCTGTCCTCAAGTACTTTCAGGAGCTTGTTCATCTGAACCGGGTGCAGTTCGCCGATCTCGTCCAGGAACAAGATGCCGCCGTGGGCTTTCGTTACTGCTCCAGGTTTAGGTTGGGGAATACCTTGCACCCCCAAGGCTCCGGCGCCTTGGTAGATGGGGTCATGTACGGACCCGATCAGGGGGTCGGCGATGCCCCGTTCATCGAACCGGGCGATAGCAGCGTCCACCTCAATGAACTTAGCGTCGCCGGCGAAGGGAGACTTCGGGTTGCGCTTGGCCTCCTCAAGCACGAGCCTTGCGGCCGCCGTCTTTCCGACGCCCGGCGGGCCGTATATGAGGACGTGCTGCGGGTTCGGACCGCAGAGCGCCGCTTTAAGGGCCTTGATCCCATCGTCTTGCCCTATGACTTCCTCTAGAGTTGACGGCCGGGTCTTTTCGCTGAGGGGCTCGGTAAGCCTGATCCCCCTGAGCTGCTTCAGGCGCTCAAGTTCCTTCTTGGATTCGCGGTTCACTGCTATCTTCTGGCTCTCCTGGGACCTAAGGAGGTTCCAAAAGTAAAGTCCCATCACTATGGTGAGGAACAGCTGCAGGTAAATAAGCACGCCCGAGTTCAGCACCGTCCACAACCCCTTACGTCACGCTTCACAGGTATGTTCTGCCTATCGGGCTGGGATTATGAGGATAAGAATCAAAGAAGCCTCCCCGGTCGGGGAGGCCTCAGATTATCCTTCGTTCTAAGCCGTCTCTTCCTTCTTCTTGCCGCTTCCCGACTTCTTCTCCGCCGTGACCAGTATCGGCGGCACGTTGCCGAGGATGGAATCCTTGGTCATTATGCACTTGGAGACATCGCCCCGGGACGGGATGTCGTACATGATCTCGAGCATCCGGTCCTCAAGCACTGCCCTCAAGCCGCGCGCCCCGGTGCCCCGCCGGATCGCTTCCTTGGCGATGGCGCGGATGGCTTCTTCCTGGAACTCCAGCGTCACGCCGTCCAAGGCGAAGATCTTCTGGTACTGCTTGATGAGGGCGTTCTTGGGCTCGACCATTATCTTGATGAGGTCCTCCTCGGACAGAGCGTCCAGGGTGACAATCACCGGGATACGCCCGATGAACTCGGGTATCATCCCGTACTTCAGGAGGTCCTGAGGCAGGATCTTGGAGAGGACCTCCCCAATATTCCCTTCGTGTCTGGACCGGACCTCCGACCTGAACCCCATGACCTTCTGGCCGATGCGACTCTGTATGATCTTCTCGATCCCGTCAAAGGCTCCGCCGCAGATGAACAGGATGTTCGTGGTATCAACCTGGATGAACTCCTGGTGGGGATGCTTGCGGCCCCCCAGCGGCGGGACGTTGGCGACAGTGCCCTCCAGTATCTTGAGTAGGGCCTGCTGAACCCCCTCGCCCGATACATCACGGGTGATGGACGGGTTCTCAGATTTCCGGGCAATCTTGTCGATCTCGTCGATATAGATGATGCCTTTCTCGGCCTTCTCGATATCGTAGTCGGCTGCCTGGACGAGCCGGAGGAGGATGTTCTCCACGTCCTCGCCCACGTACCCGGCCTCTGTGAGAGTCGTGGCGTCGGCGATCGCGAACGGCACGTTCAGCATCTTGGCCAAGTTCTGGGCAAGGTACGTCTTCCCTACTCCTGTAGGACCAAGCATAACGATGTTTGACTTCTGGATCTCCACATCGTCCTGCTTGTGACGGCGCCCGATTCTCTTGTAGTGGTTGTACACGGCCACGGACAGGATCTTCTTAGCCTTCTCCTGCCCAATAACGTACTGATCGAGGAACTCCTTAATCTCTTTCGGTTTCGGGACATCCTTGAGGCTCTCTTCGGCGTCCTCGTCCAGCTCCTCGGTGATTATCTCATAGCACAGCTCGATGCATTCGTCGCAGATATAGACACCGGGACCAGCGATGAGCCTCTTAACCTGGTCCTGGTACTTGCCGCAAAACGAACACTTCAGTCCCTTCTGTTCCTCGAATCTGAACATCCTTTCACCTCGGCTATTTTGAGGCTTTGCCAGTCGGAATGAGGATGTCGTCTACCAGACCATAGGCCTTTGACTCCTCAGCGTTCATCCAAAAGTCTCTATCGGTATCTCTCTCGATTCTCTCAATAGGCTGGCCGGTGTGTTTGGCCAGAATCTTGTTGAGAGTTTCCTTGGTCCTGAGCATCTCCCTGGCTGCTATCTGCACTTCTGTCGCCTGTCCCTGGACACCGCCAAGGGGCTGGTGAATCAAAGTCTTGGCATGGGGCAGGCAGAATCTCTTGCCCTTGGTCCCGCCCGCGAGGAGGACCGCCGCCATGCTGGCAGCCAGACCAACGCAGATGGTCGAGACGGGAGGCTTTATGTGCTGCATTGTATCGTAAATAGCCATGCCTGCCGTCACCGAACCACCCGGTGAGTTGATGTACAAAGAGATCTCTTTATCAGGGTCTTCGGCCTGCAAGAACAGGAGCTGGGCAACAACCAAGTTTGCGACGCCGTCGTCGATCGGAGTGCCTACGAAAACGATCCTGTCCTTCAGGAGCCTTGAGTAGATGTCGTATGCGCGCTCTCCCCGGCCGGTCTGCTCGACAACCATGGGCACAAGGTATCCCATTGCTCTCTTACCTCCGTTCTCGCTGTGAGAGTTATCATTTCCAAGGGAAGTCGCCTCTATCGCCAAACGTTACCCTAGTGGATTCTCGTCCTTTTCAGGCGGCGCAACTTGGGTCTCCTGAGCGGCCGCGTCTTCTGCGACGCCCTTAGCTTCCTCGGCCGGCTGAGCTTCTTGAGCGGTATCTTTATCCACCTGTTCTACTTCTTCCGTCTTCTTCACTTCGAGAGGAAGAGGAGTGCCGGCTTTCTCGGCAGCCTTCACGGCAAGTTTCTTCAGGACTTCGAGCCTTCTCAGATCGCTTACGATGCTATCCAAGGCGCCCCTCATCTGTAGCGTCGTCCTAATTGTATCAGTATCTCTACCCATCTGACGAGCGAAGGCTTCCATCACTTCATTGACGGCCTCCTCGGGCACCTCTACATTCTCCTTATCGGCAATCGCGTCGAGAATCAGGTCTCTCCGCACGTCCTTCTCGGCTTCCTCGTGAATGTCTTTCCGTAAGTCTTCCACGGTCTTGCCGGTGGAGCTTAGGTATGCGTCGAGATTGGTGTTTGCTTCCTGCAGCCGCTCCGCGAACCTCCTGAGGAGTTCCTCCTCACGGCGCTCAATCATCACGTGGGGGATCTCAACGCTGCCCTTTGTCAGTACTGCTTCTTCCACCTTCTGCGAGTGGACGCGTCGTGCCAGGTCTTCCCGCATCGCGGTAAGCCGCTTCCTTATGTCTTCCTTCACTTCATCGAGGTTTTCCTTACCGAGGTTCTTAACGAGTTCCTCGTCAGACGGAGTGTTCTTGCGGTAGCACTCCTTAACCTCGACGGAGTACATGGCGGTACGGGGCTCGCCGCCTTCTTTTGCGGGGGGATAGGTCGCCGGGAACTCCTTAGTCTCGCCCTTCTTCATACCCACGAGCGCCTCTGTAAGCCCGGGGACGAAACCGTACTGTCCACCGGCCTCAACGTACGATAGTTCCTGGTCGACTTCAGGTTTGAACGCGCCGCCTTCGATGCCCCTCACGTGGCAAGTAGCGAAGTCGCCTTTCTCTAGGGCCTGGTCCTCGGGGAGAGGAGAAAGGCTGGCCATCCTTTCTCTAAGGAAGGAGATCTGCTGGTCTACGTCCTCATCGGTAACCGCTTGCACTTCGTAGGGGACCGAGAGTTCCTCGTAGTCGTCCAATTTGACTTCGGGACGGACATAGACGGTGGCCTTTATCTTGAGGGGTTCGCCCTGCTTGAAGTTCACCTCGTCAAACTCGGGCTCGCTCACTGGCTCGATCTTGGTCTCCTCGACGGCCTTCTCGTACTGCTCGGGCAGGACTTCCTTCATGGCCTCTTCGTAGAGGGCATCCTTGCCTATGTGACGCTCTAAGATGAACCTGGGCGCTTTGCCGCGGCGGAAGCCGGGCACGTTTACCCTCTTAACCACGCTCTTATATGCCTTGTCGAGGGCTTCATCAACAACCGAAGCCGGTGCCTCAATGGTAAGCACTACTTTGGAACCCTCGATCTTCTCCGCAGTAACCTTCACAGTCTGGTCCTCCTTATAACTCTGCCTATGTGGTATCGTATTACTCTCCCCAAGAAGCGCTGCTTGTCCTTGGTCTTCCGCTGGAAATCAAATCAATCTTTAGTATATTACCAGATCAAAACGGATTGAAAAAGGCTGCCGCCAAACCGCGAGCCCTGGTCCCAAGCCTCAACCGGGGCTCCGAAAAATAAGAGCACGTCCACCGGAACAGTCACAGTCCTCACGCGTCAATATATACAGATACAGTGTTCTGGAGGCGAATCTCATTGAAACGACCCTTTATCACCGGACTCATCTTCATTCTGGCCCTGTCCTTGGCCTTATCACTGGCGGGATGCACGAACTCCGTAAACATCACCACGCCACCCGAGACGGGCAACGATGATGAGTCGAACGAGACTGCCGTTCTGGAGCTCGTCACCGAGTTCGGCAAGAGACTCCGGATGGTTTCTCTCCTGGCGCCGGAAGACGTCCTCAGGGACAGTCTGGAGGAGAACTACGGCGACATGGTCTCGCCGGACCTTATCGAGAAGTGGACTCAGGAACCGACTGCTGCGCCGGGTAGGCTGGTATCCAGCCCGTGGCCCGAGCGCATAGACATAACGTCAATTGAGAAGAGCGGAGACGAGGAGTACGAAGTCTTGGGCAGCATCATCGAAGTGACCGGCGCGGAGGGTGGAAGCGAGGTTGCTGCCCAAAGGTCCATCACGCTGACCGTCGTGAACGTTGAGGGCAAGTGGGTCATAGACGACGTCTCGTTGGGGGACTACGAGGATACCGCTTCGATATCGTGCGATGTCGCGGACTACGGCTTCAGGGTACATCTGCCCGAGACCTGGACCGGGTATTCGGTCCTCGAGGAGAAGTGGGAAGGTTACAGGCTTGACGCCCAAGGAAACGTCGAGAAAGACCCGTCCGTAACCGGACCTCTGGTCATAATCAGGCATCCCAAGTGGACCGAAGATAACCCTCGCCAAGACATACCCGTCATGGTGTTCACTCACGCCCAGTGGGAGGCGCTCCAGAAGGACGAATTCCACATCGGAGCAGCTCCTGTAAACCCCACTGAACTTGGCCGGAACTCTGACTATGTGTTCGCGCTTCCGGCCCGGTACAACTACGCGTTCCCCGAGGGCTATGAGGAAGTGGAAGGTATAATCGAAAGCGGCGCCTTCGAGACCTTCGAGCCGTAAATGCCGTGGATTTTGGGTCCTGGATCTTCCTAGATCCGTAAGCCTAAAGCCTAGAGCATGGAGCCGAGAGTCTAGTACCGAGAACATGCAAGCCGAGACTATCTCCCTCCGCCTTGATATGGGCAACCGCCCTCAGGCGGAGGGTGTCTTTATCTCGACACAAACCGGCCTTCGAGGCAATACCTGCATGATGCTCTTAGGCCGCCGCGGAGAAGTCGGGACTCAGAGAGGTCCCCGGAACCAAAGAGTCCGCGGAACGCAAGGAGATCTTGGGCCGGTGATTGAATGTGCTTCCTACGAGTCCGGTCACGGAAAGGGAGGCCGTACTATGGACGTGTTCGAAGCGATTTCTCAAAGGCGCAGCATAAGGAAGTTTGAGGACAGGCCGGTGCCCCGTGAGCTGATTGAGAAGATACTGCACGCAGCCATCCTCGCTCCGTCGGGAAAGAACGCTCAACCTTGGAGGTTCATTGTGCTTGAGGGCGAGAAGAAGGATGAAGTGGTCGACATCCTGGAGCGTTCTGTGGCCTCATTCAAAGAAGCAGGTATGCAGACAGGAAGCGCGGAGAACTCCGCCAGGATCATGCGCCAATCTCCCGTAGTCATACTCGTCCTGAACCCGCGGAGGACGACTCAGGATTTCAAAGACCGGTGGGAACAACTGGGATGCCTTGTGGATACTCAGTCGGTGGGTGCCGCCATCCAGAACATGCTCCTCCAAGCCACGGCCCTTGGACTCGGCACTCTCTGGATATGTGATGTGTTTTACGCCCAAGACGAGATCTGCCGGCATTTCGGTACAAATGACGAGCTCCTCGCGGGCGTCGCGGTCGGATATCCCGCAGAGTCGCCGCCTCCTCGCCCGAGGAAGCCGTGGCAAGAAGTGACGACTTGGTTGGTCGGCTAAACCGCAGACCCGGGAACATCGCGCTAATAGCCCACATATTGCTCCGGTGAAGTCTAAAGCGCAAGAGACGAGGCCCCGTTGATGGGCCTCGTCTCCTGTGCTAATATCCAACTTCTTGCGGTTGTGTGGCGTGTTTCTCCCGCTCAGGCCTTCACCGCATGTTGTATATCCTGTAAAGGAACACCGCTGCTTCCGCTCTCGTTGTCCCGCCCAGCGGGTTGATCCGCTCGCCATCTCCCTGGATGAGTCCTTCCTTCACCAGAGTGGCCACGCTGTCCACCGCGTAAGGGGCAACCGACGCGCTGTCGGCGAACCTCTCCATGTCGGAGGCAGAGCCTTGCTCCACTAACCTGCCGAGCATTCGGAGCGCCCTCTCGGTGAGGACCATCATGTCTTGCCTCGTGATGCCCGCAGCCGGGTCGAACTTGTTGTCTCCTACTCCGTACGCGAAAACTGTGCGGAGTGCCTTGACGAAGAAACACACTCTCGACCTTTTCCTCTAAGTCTCGCGAAGGAATCGAATTTAAGAAGGAATTAACCTTATGCGGAGCTTAAGACCGGGACAGCGCAGATAGCTAGGAGAAAGGGGATGACATGCTTGCAGGTAAGGTGCAAAGCTTAAGACCGGGTCCTGCACCGGCGGAGGACTTCGAGGGTTTTCGACTCCACATCAGAGTACTGCGCTTGCAGGCGCGAGTGGACCTCAAGTAGGCAACCTATTCCCCCGGCCTTCGCCTTAGCTTCCATTTCGGCGCAGGTAGAGGAGAGCTCGGTCAGGCCCAAGAGCGCGGCGCTGGACTTCATGGCGTGGGACATAAGCTCTATTTGGCACCTGTCCCCGTTCTCCAGAGCCTCCTCCATGGCACGGAGTCTGGAAGGCATATCGGTCAGGAACGACTCCAGCACCGATGCCAGAAAGGCGGGGTCTCCATCCACAAGCCTCGCCAGGTCACCGCGTTTCTCGGGAGCAGCAAAGATGAGTTCGGGAAGGGACTCCGGCACGGCAGGAGACACACGGGCCGGCGCTCTGCGAAGATGGCGACCGAGGAGCATCTCTAGGTCGTCTAGGTGGACCGGCTTGGAGAGATAGTCGTCCATCCGCGCAGCCAGACACTTCGCCCTGTCGTCCGACGTAGCGCTGGCGGTAATGGCAGCAACCGGCGTGTGGGTTCCCCTTCCCCGGTCTATCTCGCGCATAAGCCTGCAAGTCTCAAATCCGTCCATATCAGGCATATGACAGTCGAGGAGGACCATGCTGTACTTCTTTCGGGAAAATGCGTCGACCGCTTCCTCTCCACTCCGGACGGCCTCGGCTTCGTAACCGAGCTTCCGGAGCTGCGCGAGCAGGACCTTCCTATTGAGGGGTGTGTCTTCGACCACCAGAATGGACACATCCCGGTTTTGTCCCGGACCGGCGACGTCTCCTCTGGAGCAACCTGCTATATCCACAGTAGCGCCACCGCAAGACGGCGGGGCCGCCACCTGAGGCCTGCTTTCATCTCTCGCGCGATCCTGCAAGTCACCTGTCAAACCACCGTGGGGCCCAGGGAGGTCGAAGTCGACCGCGAACCAGAACTCGGTGCCCTGTCCTTCCCTGGTGGTGAACCCGATCTGGCCTCCCATGAGTTCCACCAGCCGTTTGCATATGGCGAGGCCGAGGCCCGTGCCCCCGTACCTTCTCGTGGTCGACTCGTCTGCCTGGACAAATGGGTCAAAGACGCTGGAGCGAACATTCTCGGGGATGCCCGGACCCGTGTCGGAAACCTTAAACCTGAGGGTCGCCCGGGCTTCCGTCACCAGTACGGGCATAACGCTGAGTCGCACTTTCCCCTGCTCGGTGAACTTGAGCGAGTTCTCTGCAGACAGGATTAGTTCCTCCGTTTTACATAACGGGTCCGCCGGTTTGTGAGAGTCCGGGCATGCCGGACCGGTCCTAGCCGACGTAACGGACGGCGTACGCGGCGACTATCTTGGCGCCTTCTACGAGGTCCTTGATGGGGATATGTTCCTTGACGGTGTGGGCTATGGACATATCTCCGGGACCCGTCATCGTGGCCGTCAGCCCCTTCTTCAGCGACCAGTAGGCGTTCCCGGCGGACAACGTTCCCGCAAGCTTCGGCTCGCGGCCGGTCAGGTCCCTGATCACCTCCATAAGGAGCCGTATTGGCGGAGAGTTCGGGTCCGCCTCCACAGGGTCTCTGCTCTCAAACACGGTGAACTCGGAGACCTTGAACTCCGGGTCCTCGCCCTCGAGCATCTCTATTACCCGGCGGAAGCGTTTAACGGCTTGTTCAGCGGAGCAAGGTCCGACAAACCTGTAGTCAAACGTGGCGGTGCAGGTATCCGGCACGACGTTTGGCCTCTCCCCGCCCCGGATAGTGCCGATGTTAAGAGTATCCGCCGGCATCAGGGGATGCGTGTGCCGCTCCATCGCCATAAGCCGCCTGAATAGCTCTACCATCTTTAGAATGGCGTTTATGCCCTTCTCGGGGGTTCCGCCATGGGCCGGCTTCCCCTCCACTGTGACCTTGACCCAAACCCTGCCCTTGAACGCGACGTTCACGGCCCATCTGCTGGCCTCGAGGAGGAAATGGAAGTCGGGCATAGGCCAGCCCGCTTTCTGGAGTCCCTGCTCGATCACGTACTTGAGCCCGAACTGCCCTGCGGTCTCGTCGTCGTTGGTGGCGGAGAGAAGGAGACTCCCCCGCGGCACAAAACCCGCCCTCTTGAGGGCTCTGACAACGCAAATCATGATGGCCAGTGAGTGCTTCATATCGGCAGCGCCCCGTCCCCAAATGGCCCCGTCGCGGACGGATGCGGCCCAAGGGTCCCCATCCCAGCCATCCCCTGCGGGAACGACGTCCATATGAGCGTCAAGCAGAAGCGTCGGGCCGCCAGGATCGATCCCGCGCCACAGGCCCACGACGTTGGGCTTACCCGGGGCTCCTTCCATGATCCTGACTTCGAGGCCTGCCTCTTCCATGAGCCGCTTCATCTCAGGCGCGATCACTGAATAGTCGGCCGGTGGGTTGGGAGTCGCTATCCGGACAAGCCTTTGTGTGAGGCAGACGAGTTCGTCTTCGTCCAGCAATCCCACTACCTTTTCTTCCATGGGTCTATCCACTGACCTATCGACTGACATATCCACGTCCTGAACCTCCCTCAGGGCTCACCGGCGGGACTCAGCTTCCTTACCGCGCTCAAATACCCAGAACCTCGAGCCCAAGTAGTTGATCGGCACGGTTACGCAGGCAGTGAGGAGCTTCGCGACCATCTTCTGAAGCCGGAGCGACCCGTGGAGGACGCGGAGACAGAGAAGACTGGCGCTTAGAGAAGCGACGTTCACGGCGACAAATCTGGCGAACTCGGCTTCGGTGTAGGGGTCCTTTTGCCGGAAAGTCCACCTCTTGTTGATTATGTAGCTGTTCACCGTAGCCGCAGAGTAGGACAGGAACTGGCTAAGGTACACGTTCACGCCCAGGACGTGGGCCAAGACGTAGAAAAGCCCGAAGTCTACGGCGGTGTTGAGCGCCCCGGTGATACCGAAACGCACGAACCGTCCGGCCTCGCGACGTGTCACGTATTTCCCTATCCACTCAAACACTGCCTAACCACCTTCAACCGTCAAGATCGCCCGGCCGGCGTCATCCCGCGTAATCCGCGCCCGCAACTCGCCTTCGGCGTCAAAGAAGTGAAAGGCGCCGCCCCCCACATGCTTTACGGTAAGAGGGACAAAACCGTCCTTCCCGTCAAAGAGAAAGCAGGCGTCGTACTCGTCAAACTTGTCGTATGGCCGGTAAACGGGCCGCGTGGTCGCTATGGGCGTCACATACGGAGTTTCACTCGCGCTCATGGCGCGCAAAGCGCCGGTGAGCGCCCAGTCGCTTTCGGTCACCCCGTGGATATGCTCGTGGTAGAAGTAGCTCTGCTCAGGAAGGTACGAAGGGTTCACGTTCAGCACAACGACTTGGTAATCCGCCGGGACGTCCTTAATGGCCCGGCTCAGGCTCCGGACTATCCTCTCGTCATTTTCCGTCGTAGCGCGGTAGTCGCTGAGTTCCGCCACCGAAGCCACGAGGAACACCGCGACAAGGGCCGCCGCTGCGACGGGCTTTAGATCCACACCCCTCCTCTTAATCGGGCCGAGGACAAGGGTCGCCAGCGAATCAACCATGAGGGCAATGCCCGGAAACGACATCACCGTGTTGCGGAGGCTAAACCACGGATTTCCGAGGACGAAGAACGGAACCACCGGCGCCGCGGCCAAGAAAGCCCCCATAAAGAAACCCGAGATGGACCGC
This sequence comes from Candidatus Fermentithermobacillaceae bacterium, assembly GCA_012842425.1. Lineage (GTDB taxonomy): Bacteria > Bacillota > Sulfobacillia > Fermentithermobacillales > Fermentithermobacillaceae > UBA3951. Next base: position 39,438 of record DUSU01000019.1, read on the forward strand.
CGGATGACCTGCCGGACCGGTGCGCCCAACGACTCCCGGTTCGGGGAAGGCTTCTCTTCCTCGCGACGGGCCATCATCCAAAAAAACGCCGCTGCACCGGCCACACAAGCCGCGTAGAACCACGCACCGTCGCGGACCATCGTAGCCCACCCTCTGAAGAAACCCCTCAGGGTGATGAAGAGCCCGCCCCCTAAGAACGCGCTCTTGAGTTGCCCGAGCACTTCCGGCAAGAACACCCTGAAGTAGTAAGGAGTATTCGGAATGATGATATCGTACCGCTGTCCGTAGAGCCGGCTGTCTTCTACGAAACGAGAAGTAAAGGCCAGGTAGATCCCCACGTTCACGAACCAGTGGAGCCCCCAGAACGCCCTGCGCTTGAGCGCCGAGACGTTTGTGAGCGCAACTACCAGCGTAAGCGCAAAAGACAAGAATATTGCCTGCTCGTAGAAACCGAACGAGACGAGCTGCAAGAGCGCAAACAGAAAGACGTGATACCACCGCGCGGACTCCGCGAAACGATGGAAAAACCAAGCCCCGGCGACGGCAAAGAACAGCCCGCACACGACGCGTGACGAAGCGGATATCCAGTACGTGCCTTCGAAACTTAAGGGAAGCAGGCAAAAAACTGAGGCGAACACATATCCCGCACCGAAGTGGCGGCGGAAAATGAGGAAAAGAAGCGCCGCCGCGGCTGCATACAATGCCGTCAGGAGCAACACGGCAAAGATCATGTTGTCGTAGAACCTGTACCAGAAGTATATGTCCATGAGCCCTGCCAGCGGCCGGGCAGCCAAGAGGCCGAGTTTCCTGATGAGCTCGGACCTTGACCCGCCGAAGTGCTGGTAGTTGAAGTACTGGATGTAATCGTCCAGCTGTCGGAAATAGGTGAAGCCGTAGTATAGGAACCTGAGGGCCGTAACAGAGTAGAGCACAAGGAACAACCTGACAAAGACCACACCGCCGGCTTGGGCTCCGGCGAGGTCGCGAATTCTGGCCCAGAGACGGCTCCCGGGCCTGTCCCCACCGCTGTTACTTGCCATAATCCCCCTTCTTGCGCGCCGCCGGCAACGAACTGAAACGCACCTTGAACACGTCTCGCATCATCCGGAGAGAATCCCAGAGCACGTTTACTTTAGACCCGGAGTGGACCAGGAGTCTGACGGGCATTTCCTCGATCCTTAGGCCCATCTGCCTGGCCAGATAAAGCGCTTCAATGTCAAAGGCGAAACCGTTGACCTTCGCGCAGCCGAACACCTGTTGCGCAGCATCACGCGTGAAACCTTTGAAGCCGCATTGCGAATCGGAGACGCCCAGGCGCAATACGGCGTTGACTCCCATCACGAAAACACGCGACGCCACTTTCCGTAAGATTGGATAGGATTTGTACGCATCCGGTTCCATATTGCGCGAACCCACAAGCACGTCGCAGCTTCCCGAAGCGATCTTGTCGTAAGCGGGTTTCAGTACCTCAAGCCCGTAGGACAGGTCCGCGTCGCAGAAGAAGACGACATCGCCGCGAGCAGACAGCATCCCCATACGGACGGCATACCCCTTCCCCCTGTTCGGGGCGTATGTCAGCACTCGAACGCCGGCCTTTTCGTGCTCCCTCGCGATCTCCAGGGAGGAATCGGTGCTGCCGTCGTCGACCAGGATCAGCTCAAAATCGCCGAAGATGCTTTTGAGGTAGCTTTCGGCTTCCTCGACGGTCCTCTCGAGCACCGCTTCTTCGTTGTAGAACGGTATAACTAGCGTTATCATGGGGCGCCTCTCAATTCTCGCTGTGTTCGTACCTCCTGGGTTCCGTCTCCTGCGCGCTGCTCCTCCTTACGTCCTGGTGTAGAACCAGCTCTTGCTAAGATCCACGACTTCCGATGTAAGACCTGCTTCTTGCGCTTCCGAAGCACCTTCCCGGGTAGCCGCCAAGAGGTGACCGCCCTTGCCTACCACCACACCGTCGATCATGATCACTTGTCCACGGGAAATCCCGAGGTGAGCGCGGCCCGTCACCGGGTCGGCCACGGTTACGTCTCCGTCAAAGCCTTCGGTGAGGGCGCCTTTGTGCTCGAAACCGAACATGCGGGCCGGGTTCAGGGTCAGTTTCCTCACCAGCTCGGGCCAGGTCAGCGCTCCGAGCCTGACGAGTGCAGCGCCCCTTTCCAGCTGTACGTTCCTCGGTATGGCGCCTCCGTCCGTGCTTATGGCGTCAACTACAAATTCGTTTCTGTCCTGCATTTTCGCGGTCGCGAGTATGTGCATGGAGGTGGTGTCGTTCACGGGGAAGCTCACGCCGGTCCTCGTCCCGGCATCTTTCCAGATCTCGAAGCCTTCCTTGCCCGTTACGAGTTCAATTTTTCCGCCACGAAGGACTTGGATAAACGCCCACCCGCCGAGGATGGCTTCTCCCATGCCTTTCTCGTCGGGCGTGTATCCTCCCATGCGGAGGCAGTTGCGGGTCACGTGGCTGGACGGCAGCCCGTCCTTTATGTGCGCCGATGTCCCGTTGATGGTCCCAAGGTACGACTCGGAGACAAGGTTCCGGTGGCTCCGGAGCAGCTCGGCGGCTTCCAGCGCCTCCGCGGCGGGAGTCCGGTGGAGGCCCCGGCAGTAACTGTTCACATGCGCTATGTGCAGGTGGTTCTTGCCCGCGAGCTCGACCGCCTCGCGGAAACCCTCAATGTCGCTCCCGTGTCTCGTCGTGCCCACGTGGAATGCGACGTAACAGCCCTTTCTATTTGCCACGTCGATGATCCGGGCGGTAGCTTCAGGCGTCGCAGGGCTGTGTCCTCCGACGATCTTAAGCCCGAGGGCTCCGTGCGCCAGGGCCTCGTCTGTGATCTCCGAAAGCTCCTCCACGGTAGGATCGGCATCTTTGGTGTTCCGCCCGGGAGTCACCGTGTGAAGGCCTGCTATGCTCATTCCGCAGCCCATAGCAGCGAGCCCTTTCACCGTGTGCTGGATTGGCCCTCCGAAGTCCACGGCGGTAATCACACCCACGCCGGCCATCATCGAGAACCCAATCCACCTTGCCTCAGAGGAAACGTGGACATGGGAGTCGATTACGCCTGGCATAACTATGTAGCCTTCGACATCAATGACGCTGCCTGCGTCCACAGCGAGAAGCGACTCAGATACTGCAGCAATCTTCCCGTGCTTGATGCCCACATCATACTTACCGTCAAGTCCGGTGAGAGCGTCGATCACATGTCCGTTCTTCAGCAAGATATCGTATTTCATGTACTCACCCTCTTTTCGGTTTTGCGCGGAGAGCGCTTGGAAAGCAAAGAACCCTGCTACAACAGCGTATCATAACTGACTAGGCGGGCCTTCACGCGGTGCAGGCCCCGGCCACATGGTAGCGTTCTCTAGGGCACTATTCTTATCCTTGTGTGCCTACGTAACGGCTCTTCGCGAGTCCGGGTGCTCCTTTTCGGGCGCTCATTCACAAGACTCCTGCTGTAGTGGTGCCAGAGTGGTGCTAGAGTGGTGCCGTCGAAGTCAGAGATTGGTACGAGAGTGGTGCGAGGGAGGGGATTTGAACCCCTACGCCTTATGGGCACTGGATCCTAAGTCCAGCTCGTCTGCCAGTTCCGACACCCTCGCATTTAACGCTGAGGAAACTAATAAGACGTGGTGGGCCATGATGGACTCGAACCATCGACTCCCCGCTTAAAAGGCGGGTGCTCTACCACTGAGCTAATGGCCC